>CALREA010000022.1 GCA_943355055.1 Candidatus Peribacteria bacterium
CCCGCTCCGTAGTTTCCACAGATGAGAATCGTAGGGTGCGTCATGGTGGGAGAAAATTTATTCCGCCGCAACTTCCGCGATGTTCTCAGCAGCGACTTCCTCGGCTACGGCTGCTATTTTTGCCGGCTTGGCGGCAACTTCTTCTTTCACCATGGTCTCCTTGAGACGACCGGCTTTGCCGATGGCTGTGCGGAGATAGTAGAGTTTCGCGCGTCGTACTTCTGCTGTTTTTTTGATGACAATTTTCTCGATGGTTGATCCATATAATGGATATACTTTTTCGACTCCCACGCCGTCGACGACTTTTCGTACGGTAAATGTTTTTCCGATGCCGGTTCCGCTTCCCACGGCCAATACGATTCCCTCAAACATCTGGGTTCGCTCCTTGTCCCCTTCTTTGATGCGCTGATATACTTTTACGGTCATACCCGGCTTGATGTCCGGCACTTTCTTGGTCATGAGCTCTGTATGGATGCTGTCGATGATTGGGTTCATGGGGGTGTTCGTTAGTACGTTATTGCCGGGTGATTATAGTGAGAGTTTGTCCTGATTGCAAGTTAAATTTCGGCTTATGCTTCTGTCAGGGCCGGGATGGTCAGTTTATTGATGGCAATGATGTTTTCCATGTCCCTGAGGATGTCGGTCAAGAAGCGATCCTTACACTCGAGACGGTAGATAAAATCGTCCTTCGTGAGGATACTGTAGCGGACGGGGCGCTTGGTAGCGACCTCGGAGTTGAGTGTTGATTCGAGTTTGTCCCGGTTGATGTTGTCACCCACTATGAGAAGGTCAACCGTTGAGTTCTTGTTGACGAAAATACCACTGAGTACCATATAGTCGATGTCGCCACATTTGGAGAGTTTTTTGGCGATCGCTTCGTGGTCGGCGAGGGTTTTGAGAATGATGCTTCGGAGTTCCTGAAAGATGATGAAATTTTTGTCGATGATGTAGAATTTTTTTCGGTTCTTGAATTTACTTTTCAAAATGCCGATTTTTTTCATATTATCGAGCTCGCGACGCACGGAATTGATCTGCTCACCGAGTTTTCGCGTGAGTTCACGAATGAAGTACTCCTCGTCCGGATGAAGGAGAAAGAGCGTCATTAACTTGATTCTCGTACTTGATGTGAACAATCTTTTTAACATGTATACATAAATTATACAGGACCCGATGGCACTGTATAATTTTTTGTATCAGAAATCAATGTTTTCTTTATGTCGTTATGCCGTTCGACGTCTGTCACGCGACATGCGGATACATCTATCCCAACATTTTGTCGAAGAGCTTCTTCAGCATGACGCGATTTTTGATACGCATCATCATATTGTGGTTACTCTTGTATTCCTGGATGGCCTTTTCCTGCTCGGATGGCGGGTAGCTGAGAGCGAGCGAAGCGAGCTCGGCATCGGTTTCCGAATCGGTTACTTCAATTTTTTCTTCCGTGAAGAGAAACTGTAACGCGAGTCTGATTTTGATACGTTTTTCCGCTTCTTTCTTGTGATCCTTGAGTAGATCGGCCTCTGACTTCTTGGATACCTTCAGATATTGCTCATAGGTAAGCCCTTTTTCCTTGAGGTCGGCCTTGATGTCTTCGAGAATATATTCCACCTCCTCATCAATAAGCATATCGGAAATTTCCACCTCAGTTCGTTCGAGCACGGCCTCGAGTACTTTGTCCTCCTGTCGCATGCGTTCTTCGTTTTTCTTTTGCTCCGCGAGATTTTTCCTGATTTCTGTTTTGAGCTGCTCGAGCGTTTTCTTCTCCCCCGTTACTTTTTCAATAAACTCATCGCTGAGATCCGGCGTGTCGGCTTGCTCGGCCTTCACAATCGTCGTCTCGAAATTTACGACTTTTCCACGGAAATTTTCGGCATGGTAGTCCATCGGGAAGGTGAGCTTGAACGTCTTGGTCTCCCCCATCTTCATACCCTCGAGATTTTTCTCGAAGTCAGGGAGGAGGGTGTTTTCTCCAATGATGACCGGGTGATTTTTGCTGGCGGTTCCCTCTACCGGGACACCGGTTTCGTCCGTTCCGCTGAAGTCGATTTCGAGTTTATCGCCTTTTTTCGCGGGACGATCGATGGGTGTGTAGGTGGCGTAATACTTCTGAAGATTGTCGATCACGGCATCCACATCCTTGTCTTCAACGTCGGCCGATTCTTTCGCGACCTTAATATCCTTATGATCCTTCACCTTTACATCCGGGAGGAGCGCAACGATAGCCTCATAGACGAACGGATCCTCGGTGATAATGTCGACCTGGGGACGGGATACGACGGGGATTTTTTCCTGCAAAATAGCCTTGGAATAGGTTTCCGGGAGGGCGAGATCGATCATCTGCCTGATAATCGCCGGTTCTCCGACATTCAGCTTTACAATGTCATAGGGAGCGGTCCCAGGACGAAAACCAGGAATCTTGACCTGTTCACTGAGTCTCTTGGCGGCCTTTTGCTTGTAGGCATCAACTTCCTCGGGAGAAAGTTCTATTCTGAGCTTAATTTGTGACTTTTTGAGGTTTTCTTGGGTGACTTTCATAAGGAATGCGTTAAAATGAAGTAGGCTTGGGTAGCCTACTAGGTATCAAAGCTCTAGGCAAGTCAAAGTTTTTGTGGTATAATGGAACGAAGAAGAAAAAGGTATTCACTTTTCATTCTCTCAACATTTATACATTATGAGCTCAACCCCATCATCATCTCCCGCGTCGGCACCCGCGTCTGCGCCATCCCCTATCGTCTGTACGCCGGAAATTATGGCGGTACGGAAGGGATTTTTCCGATGGATATGGATGACGATGAAGGGAACCTATCATGGCGTGAAAAATGCCGCGGCTGCCCTGACCGTGCGACCGGTGAAATATGTATGGCGCGCCGGATATAACAACCTCTACGCGGCACCATTGAATTACGCCAACTGCCAGTGGAATATCTTGAAAAATAGCGCCATCGGGAAGGGGCTTGGATTCGCTATGGATAGCAAAAATTACAAACTCTTCGGAGGCGGTCATGGTCATGGCGGTGATGATCATGGCGCGGATGGTGGAGGAGGTCATGGTCATTAATTCACATTCTTATTATTATGGAATCAACTTTATTCACCTTACCGGAATTTATCACGAGCTACGTGAACAGCGTCATGACGACGACGACGTTCGATGGGGTCAGTGATGAGGAGCGAGCCACCTTCGCGGAACGTGTGCGCCTGAGCGCGAGTGAAGCCGTAATGAATGTGATCGTAGAACAGCTTTCTGATGAGGATTTTCAAGAGTTTATTACTCCTTTTGAAGCCGGAAGTCTCACCCCGGATGATGAAGCGCGATTGATTGATGAGGCGACGCAGAAGATTCCGGATTTTTCAAGAAAACTATCAGTGGCGTTCGATGCTCTCCATGCAAAACTTGTTGTCCGTACTCCTGAACCAACCACCCTATGAATCCTCCTCCTGTTCCTACCGGTCCTGGCGGCGCACCGACCGCAACTCCATCTACCCTCCCTACTCCTGAAAGCGTCGCAGTAGCGTCGTTTCGCCTGGAGCTGACTAAGCTCAAGAATGATTTGGACATCAAAGGTACGGGAACCAGTTTGATGAAGTTCGCCGAGAATCGTGGAACGGATTTCAGCGATTGGAAGAACAAGCCCGCTGAGGCCATTACGTTTTTCGAGGAGTATGAAAGGCAGCTATTATCCACCCCCGTTTCCGGTCCAAAAAGTGATGTCGACCTGGCTGCAAAACACCAAACGAGTATACGTGGATTGATCGACGCCCTCCGCACGCCAACCGGTACCGGCGAAGAAGCGCAGAGGTTTGCCGTGGCGCTAGAAACAGCCATCAATATCGCTGAGAATATTAATCGGAGAAAGGAGACTATCAAAGACGCAAAGACCGCGCTCGGTGATTTGAATGAGAATGCCCTCAATGGAAAAGTCAAACACACCGTTGAAAATATTTATCATACGTATGAGCGTATGAGTATGCCGGAAAAGGCCGCTACCATCGGTGTGATTTTTATGTTTTTCAAAATGGCACTCAAGGATGATAAGGGCAACACCCTCTTCGGTCCTCTCTTGAAATGGGGTACCGGTATCCTGGGTGTTAATCTGTTAGCGCAGGCTGCCACCGGAAAGTCCGGCGTGGATTGGGCCGCCGAGAAGTTGGGACTGGAGCGATTTCTCCCTACGTCCGCGGATCAGCTTCCTGACTTCATGAAAGCACTCGCCCAAAAGACCAGTATCGACAAGGGTGTTCCTATCACGATGCCGAGCGAGTTAGTGGCTATGGGGAAGTTAGGGCCTGCCAAAATGTCGGAACTTCTACAAAACTATGATCCCGCCGGAGAGAGTATCGATCCTGAGATCTTTGGCTTGAAACCGGCTAAAGACGGCGATACGGCCAGTGGAGAGATCACCCCCAAGCATCTCTGGATGCTCGTGGATACCATGGTTCGAAAGAATAAAACTATCACCGACGCTGGCGGTACGGTGCGTGGCGATAAACAGGCCTTCTTCCTCGAATACTGCACCTCGGGACGACATGATTTCACCTTCATGGAGGCGATCAGCGACCTCTTCCAGGCGGAATCTATGAAAATTTTGTCTGACAGCATGAGTACGGAGGAGTGGGAAAAATATAAGAAGGTGATTGAGCAGGACAATGATGCTTTGTGGAAAGGTGCTAGTAATGTAATGCTTAATCGTGGAATCGGGCCGATCGTACGAAGGTACGGCGTGCAAATCTATGGATTAACCTATCTCACTACCCAGCGAAAATCCTCCGATGGGAATGCCTACACCTATCAGTTCGGAGATGATATGCGCGTGAATGTAAAAGTCGGAGATAGTGTGAATTCCAGAAAACAGAGCGCTAATCACCTCATGAAGCTCACTAAAAAATACATGGAAGATCAAATTAATAAATTCGGAGCCGGTACCGGATTAGTCGCCAACCCTGCCAGTCTCATCTGGACCGGGAGCAAGTGGGAGATAAACGCGAGAATAATTGACAGCGCCGGTGGAACCTCCGATGAATATATCGACTTGACGGAGTATGGCAATGATGGTGGGCATTTTATGCTTTCGAGGGGTAGCGTATCGGTACCTTTAGATGCAAATTTCTCGAAGACCGGACTGAAGATCTTGGATAAATAGCCATAGCCCCTTCTCGTCTGACTTTTCCTTTGACTGAAATTCATCTTGTGCTTCAAGATAGTAGTGATATTATTGGCTAGCTTTGATTTTCTGAAGCTGCTGAAGCTGAATACTTGACTTTATTTGAAAAAAGTCTTATAGTTAGCTCTCTTGTAGTTCTCCTGTTCTTGATCTTTGACATTTCGGGGTTTGGTCATGACTCGCAGCGAGTCCTCTGCCATTATGCCTATGCTGCCGTTCACGCAGGCTTTTCTCTCGGGAGAGGCTCGCCACGACGACTAGTGTTGGCTAACGAACCCTTAGGGGCACCATGACGTTACTCACAAGGTAACCCAATGCTTCGGCCCATTTGGGTTCAATGGTAGGGTCTCTCGCTTCGCGAGATGGACCATCATTGGCAATCAGCCAAATATATTTCTTGGTTCCGACGAATATTTTGTCGCTGGAACTTCCGTTCGCAATCTTCACCTCATCGTGTCGATTGCAAAAAAGTTTGTCTGCGGAGTAGTACTTTTTGTCACTACACCCGGAAAGGCATTTGCGCCGAGCTCCTCAATGAGAAGGTTTACCTTTTCTTTGAGTCTGCTCATCCGACTTCGCTTCGCGGAGTCTGTCGCATTTGTTCTCCCTGTTGTGACATAAATCACTTCAAAGAGAAAAGGCCTTAAGAATGCGCCTTTCCCAAGCATCCTTAAAAAAAATCGTCGAAGTTTCACCTATGGGTGGCTCGACGAGGATTGGCCGGAGACTTTCTCCAGCTGCTTTTCTTTCCCTTTCTCTTTTTGTATAAAAAGAGATTGTGGAATCAATGGATCGGCATTCTCCGATCAATAAAAACTTCTCGAGTGGAAGTCTCATCGAGATTTCACTCACCAGAACCCCCCCCAAAGGGACACCTCTGTTGAGGCGCCTGCTGATTGTCACATGGTGTTATCCCTCTTTCGAGTGAAAAACCTATGTGTTTTTACCTTGGAGCAAATGCGCTCTCACGGTGAACCATGACTAGCAGGGATGGGGCTTACGAATTGTTTGTGTATTTTTTTACACTTCGTTCTAACGCCCCATTCCAACCCCTTTTATTTGCGCATGTGAGGAGGCCCATTGATGGGTCTTTTTTTGTGCCTTTGCGCTGCGGAATAATGTCCTAAAAAGACCCCCCCCAATTTTTCCAGTATCGCAAAAATCCTCAGCTTCATGTATGGAGAGATGTCCTATAAATCATCTGAAAAGACCCCAGTTTTTCCAGTATCTATATTATGGCTTTTATAAGCCATCAAAAAAATCAGCTGTTTGATATATGCCATTTTTATCCTATGATGCACAAATTTCCCCGGGGAAATTTTTAGCTTCAAAAATGGCGCTTTTTTGACGTTAATAGTATCATGAACTCATAAGCCGAAAAGTCAATGTGCTGATTTTTGAAAAACTGGGGCTTTTTTAGAAATCATTTCTTTCTTTAAGAGTGGTATATGTTTTGTATACTGTTTGTGTATACATTTGTATACGTTTTGTATACATACCATCTCAGATAGGAAGCACTCCTTCTCGAGATCAGGCAGCTCTCGCAATTCGCAATTCACGTTCTGATTTTTGAAAAACTGGGTCTTTTTAGCAATGTCTACTTGACATATGTTCTATATGCTGTACTATTACATCCTTTGTACTTTTGTCAATCCTGATGCATGTTCACTAAAAGTATTTCTCGAATCACTATCGGATCTTTTCTCATCCTCGCCTCGATGATTGTCGGAGCGGCGGGTGCGGCGGCTAGTGAGACGGGATCGGTGATTACGCCGGATCAGTCGCCTTTTACGTTTGAGCCGTTGAGTGATTTTGCCACATATGGCGTGTCGACGAGTTACAAGGTGGTCGGAGTATATCCGAGCGAGGCGGTGCTTTTCCGATTGAAATATTGTGAGTCGAGGATTTTCGATGCCTATGAAAAATTTCCCAAGGAGCAGCGCGAGCAGTTGCGAACTATAAAATTTCTGTGGCAGTCGGATGGTTCGAGAGGGTTGGGCGGGAACGGGTCAATTCATCTGAAGTGTAATGATATGAAGGACGATGTCCTGACTTCGGTGTTCGTACATGAGATGGGGCATATCGTGGATACGGGATTGTATGACGGGAAGGCGTCGGCCGGTTTGAGCGTGTATAACGATGAGCGCGCGAGTGTGTTTAAAAATGATCCAAGTATTGATTTCTACGATATCAGCTGGAAGGATACCGCTCATGTGTATGCCGGAAGTACGACGTTTGATTTTGTGACGCAGTACGCGATGTCGAATCCGTTCGAGGACTTCGCGGAGAGTTATAATTTTTATTTGCTCCATGGAAGTCAGTTTAAATTCATGGCGAAGACGAATCCCCGCTTGATGCGAAAGTACGCGTATTTGCGTGATAAGGTTTTTCACCGGAAGGAGTTTGTGAACAATTATTTCAGGCTGGATGCGAAACGCCGAACGTATGATGCGACCGTGTTACCATTTTCTCTTGAAAAATTTCTGAATAACGTTTAAACTCTGTTAGCTGATTGTGAATTTTAGGAATTCAAGGCTTTGTAGCTTTTCTAGGGCAAAAAGGCGTCGATCCTCCTAAAACACACAAGACCCCCGCCCAAGTGGTGGGGGTTTTTTGTAGGAAAATTCTTTCACTGCTGTGTTGACTGCGTCGGCCGCTTCCTCGCAGTACTTCTTATGTACAGCTCGGTCTCACCCTCCTTGTCGCCTTGCATTGAGAGAATTTTAGTTTTTCCACCTTGCCATGGACTGGGTTTGGCTCTAGAATATGCGGGCTTTATAGTTTACATGTGGTGGTCGTAGCTCAATGGTGGAGCACTAGGTTGTGGTCCTAGGGGTTGTGGGTTCGAGCCCCATCGACCACCCCAGAAATATATATGAACTACTAACTCACGGTGATAGAGTTGGATTTTTGATGATGAGGGGTTTCGAACCGATGCTCGTTATTCCCTGTTTCAATGTGATGGTATAGGTATTTTCAGGCATGTCTGTGGGGACGGTGAGTGTGGCGGAAATCGCGGTTTGAGGATCACCGGATGATGAGCCGGGGAATCCGGATGAGAATCCCTGACCACAGTAGCTACTCATACCGTATGACCCTGATGAATATTTTTCTATTTTCACATCGCTGAATACGAGTTTTGTCGTATCCGATGTGATTGTAAACGGCGTGGCTTGATCGATGAGGTTCGTCACGCAGAGCCAGAATTTCGGCTTGTAGCCCATTGCCATCAATCCTGTGTTTTTGCTTCCATCCAGGATTGATCCCGGGGCAAGTGTCCCTGATTCGATGCTGGAAAGTGCAGGCGATTTCGCCGAGGATGCCGGCTGTGATATTGCTGAGTATGTTCCCGTACCTGCTTGGTCGATTTGCGGATTGCCGAGAGGAACGTAGAAATAGTCCAGCCCGTGTAGTTCGGTAGTGTTGCCATATTTACCATTCGCGAATTCGTCATCGTATCCATACTGGTAGTTCGAGTCCTTGATACTCACGATGTGCGCGTCCCAATATGTGCCCTGGGAAACAACTCTCGACTTGGCAATCACCTTCTGATATTGCACTAAGGTTGTTGGTTGAGTCATCACTGCGATACTCGACTGTTCGAATGCAGCTATAGATTTATTGTCGTACATGACATTTATTTTTGAGTCGACAAAGCCTGTTACGGTCGCCACATCCCATTGATGCATAAGCACTTTGTCGGTTGACGTGGACTTTGCTAGTACTTTTTCGCCGATTTTTATGCCATACATCGTAGTAATCGCTGCCGGTTCAGACTTATCGCTCGGAGTAAGTTTTTCCACCAGATTCAGCGGTACGGTTATTGGTTTCGCGGAAGATGCTGCCGGTAGTATCATGAAATTTGCGGTCTTGGCTGTCGCGGGAATATCCACCGTAAGCATGATTGCGTTGCCATCTGCTGATGCAATTTGTGACTTGATAATTATGCCTGTATTTTCTTTTTCCATTTTCACGACTGATCCCAACAGATTCGTTCCTACGATTTTGATTGATTTGTCTTTTAGCTCTCCCTGAAGTACCTCCTTCGGGTCCGTACCGGTAACCGTGGTTGTGTTCGCAGGAGAAGTAGGCGGCAGTGGCGTTTCCTTAACAGAGTCGCCTTTTACGTCGGGCTGAATTACCGCAAAATTCGCTGTCGTCTTTTTGGTATTATCGACTTTTGATGTGATCGTTATTTTCTTTTCCTTGGAGACCGTTGTCTTCTCTGAGACTTGCAGCTTGAGAATTATCTTGTTCGGCGTAGTTACCGAGGAGCCGATAATTGTCATATCTTTGTCATTTACGCTTGTGTCGGTATCATCCAGATTTTTCCCCGTAATAATCATATCTACTGTTTCTCCTCGTTTGATCGATGAAGGAGAGATTGCGCTGACTTCCGGAGCAAGTGCTACCGGTGTTGGATCCGGGGCGGCTGTGAGCTTAGGTTCTGTTTGTTTCAGCGGTTGCGTTGGCTGAACCGTAGACTGGGGCGGCTTTGAAATTGCCTTCGGGGCGGAAAATTTTATCCAAAGGAGATAGTACGTAAGTTTGTAATTCGGGTCCTTGGCTTCCTCGAATTCCGTGTCTTTTGTTTGGGCGAAAATGTAGGCAATTCGATCCGGCTTGATGATCGGCTTGAGTATATTTATGAGACTGTCGTCATTGACCGCCACGAGCTGCCAGCCCGATTTGGTTTCGTCGAGAAATGATGGCGAGACGGTGGACTTCTCCGTTCCGAATTTCACTCCATACATATTGGCTTCTTTCTCCGCCATGACCACGAATCCCGTGCCGGCCTGAATTTTTGTTTTACCAATATCGGCCTGTAGCACCTCTTTCGTCGCGTCAAATGGCCCTTTGGGATAGATCAAAAACTTCCTCGAATTCAGATCGTACATTGTTACCGCCATTCTTTCGACGCGTGGGTCGGTGGCATTGATCGCGTCCTCGAATGACATTGTTTTTTCCGCGTACAGATAATTTACACCACTCTTGAGCTTGATCGGTTGGACTTTGTCTTTGATAAATTTTTCTTCCTTTGCCTTGAATGCTTCGATATCTTTTGGTTCGAATTTGAGCAAATTCATATCTTCCTCCATAAATGAACCTTTCAGACCGTTGCTTTTGACGGAAAGAGATGGGGGAGATGCGTCAGCGCTGTCTACGGATTCATTGGGAGAGCCGGTCGTGCTCATCATAAAATATCCTGCGGTTGCCAGTATGAGTACGAGGATAATTGCGAGTGTTATCAGGAGTTTATTTTTTGAGCCGCCGGCTGAGTCCGTAGTTGGCGGAGGTGTCGTCGGCGTGAGGGATGGCTGGATCGGTGCTGGTGTTGGCGCGACTGGCGTGGTTGGTATGTCCGGCGTGACGGGTGTGTTTAGCGTGTCCATGTTTTTGTTTGTTTTAAGTATTCGCGTTGTATTGCTCTATATTACCACAAAAGCAGCTTTAAGTAAAGCCGTACATCTGAAAAGGCACCAGTTTTTCCAATGTCGAAAAAATGCCTTTAATAAGCCACTATAATAAGGTGCACCTGTTGACTTTTTAATTTTACCTGTTTTAGTCTGGAATTTCCCCGGGAGCTCTAGCAAGAGTTCACTTGGTGGAAATTTTCAGCTTCAAAAATGGCATTTTTTAAGAAATTATATATGTATACTATATTTATTTTAAAGAAGCAACTTCGTGCGGCGGACTCATTTTGGAAAAACTGGGGCTTTTTTAGGTACATCTCAAGCAGAGAGGTATATTAGACGATCTCGTTGGCGAAATTTAGCATCAGTCCCCTCTTATTGAACATTTTTGGCTTGACGGACTGGTGTTTGCGGAGGGTGGCGAGCTCATGCTCGGGGAGGGAGGCGAGTTGCTGGCAGGCGAGTGAACAGCAGGTCGACATGGCGGATTGGCACTGCGCGCACTGGATGAAGAGGAGGTTGCACATCTCGTTCGCGCAGTTGACGTGGGTGTCTGATGGAGAGGCGCACTGGTGGCAGTGGCTCAGAATGTCGTCGGTGATGCGTTCGGCGCGACGTTCATCGAAGACGAAATTTTTGCCTTTGAATTTTGAGGGGAGATTTTTGGCGCGAACTTCGTGCGCGTAGTTGATGATGCCGCCGTAGAGCTGGTAGACGTTCTCGAAGCCTTCGTTTTTCAGATAGGCACTGGCCTTTTCACATCGAATACCGCCGGTACAGTAGAGGAGGAGTTTTTTATCTTTTTTATTTTCGAGAGTTTTTGACACGAGAGGAAGCTCTTCTTTGAAGGTGTCGACGTCGGGACAGAGGGCGTTTTCGAAGTGGCCAATTTCGCTCTCGTAGGCGTTGCGCATGTCAACAATGAGGGTATCTGGTTGCTCGGCGAGATGATTAAACTCCTCGGCATTCAGGTGGGTCCCGACGTTCGCAATATCGTAGGTATCCGGTGCGAGACCGTCAGCGACGATCTGATGCTTGACCTTGATGGTGAGTTTCCAGAAAGAGTCGGTTGGCTCTTCTACGGCGATTTTGAGAGGCATACCAATGAGCTCCGAGTGAGACTCGAGATTGGCGAGGAAGGCTTGCCAGTGCGGCTCCGGGATGTTCATCTGGGCGTTGATCCCCTCCTGTGAGACGTAAATTCTGCCGAGTGCGTCGAGCTGAGACCACTGCGCGTAGAGCGTGTCGCGGAAGTGTTTTGGATCGGCGATTTTGATATATCGATAGAAAGAGAGCGTACGTCGAGAGAACCTCTCGGTGGAGATTTTCTTCATCGCTTCTTCTTTCGAAAAATTGTTGGCAAGTTTATACATTTCGTGGGGTTATATTACCGTTTTTTCATGCGGGCGCGCACGTATTCGATGCATGGAGGAAGGAGCGAGAGCGCGATAATCAGCACTATCATCAGCGTGAGATTTTTTTGGACAAAAGGAATGTTGCCGAAGAAGTAGCCGGCGAACGTCAGTGACATAGCCCAGAGAAACGCACCCAGTACATTCCAGAAAAAAAATGTAGTGTACTTCATTTTCCCCATGCCGGCGACAAATGGCGCAAAGGTGCGAATAATGGGAGTAAATCTGGCTATAACGATTGCTTTTGATCCATAGGTTTCATAAAATTCCTGCGTTTTGATGAGGTACTTTTTGTTGAAGAATCTATTCGTTTCGGAATGAAATATCTTGGGCCCCATCATTTTCCCTATATGATAGTTAACCATATCTCCGAGTACTCCGGCGATGATGATGATACTGATGACGAGTGACAGATCGAGTATGCGCGCGGCGGCAAAGGCACCGAGGACAAACAATAGCGAGTCACCCGGAAGAAACGGTGTTACGACGAGTCCCGTTTCGCAAAAAATAATGATAAAAATAATCATGTAGGTCCACACACCGTATTGCTGAACGATCGCTGCCAGCGAAGTATCGAGATGAAGGAAGAGTTGAATAAGTGTTTGCATGAGGCTACTGCTGAGCGGTTGATTCGTCTGATACGTTCGACGGCGGTACGTCTCCCAGGAATTCCACTTCTCGCAAGCGCTGGAGTCGGTCGATATTGGCCTGAATTTTTTCGAATATTTTTCGCATGATTATCGCTGACAGCGTTTTGAGATTCTCCGAGGGAAGTAGTAGACCCCGGTCTTCGAGGAAGTATCGTTGTGTGAGTATCATCAGTTCGATAAGTACCGGCTGGGTATCGTTATCTTCTTCCGTCCTCGCGTTTTGCAACATCCGAAGAGGGTCGTTCTTGGCCTGTACGTACATCATTTGGACCCATGGCACTAACTCATTGTGCAGATTTACCGTCTGTACTTCATCGTCGGTCATCATGTAGCTTAGATCATTTCCGGAGAGGGTGATGATATCACCGGGGTTGAGTTGTATTTCCGAGGCGAGACCCTTGTCGTCCTCAATGACTGTCATGGATAGTTCTTTTTGGGAGTCCTGGTCGCCAAGTAAAATCGCCGACAGTACGAATGTCGGAGGGATATTCAGCGCCAAAACTTCCGCGGCGGCCATGGCGAGATCGGAGCGTTTTGATTTTTTCTGAAGGAGGGCGGTGATAATTTTTGCTAATTTATCTTCTTTCTTTTTCTTTTTCTGTTCGCCTTTTTGGAGCGCTTTGAGTTGCTGGCCGGCGGCGCGCTGCTGTTCGCGAAAAGCTTCGCGGGCGGCTTCGGTCATAGCCTCTGAACCGCCTTGGTCAGAGCCACTAAATTGCTCTAAATCACCAAACATATTGTGGCGAGTGAGTGGGTATGTATTACTTTACGGCGGCTGGAGTCGGCGCTACATTCACGTACGTCTGTGTTTGCGAACGACCATCGAACTTCTTCATTCGTTTCTGGTTGAAGGCGACGTTGCCCGGGGTAAGTGCGAAAATCGTGTGGTCTTTACCCATGCCGACGTTGAGGCCGGGCATGAAATGGGTGCCACGTTGTCTGACAATGATAGCTCCCGCAGGGATGACTTCCCCACCAAATGCCTTTACGCCCAGTCTCTTCGCTTGGGAATCGCGACCGTTTTTAGAGGAACCACCTGCTTTTTTATGTGCCATATTGGTGAACGTAAGGGAAATAAATCAGCGGTATTGTATAGGGGAAGAAAGCCTTGTGCAAGGGATTCCGTTTCAGCTTTGCAAATGCTAGGTTTTTGTGGTATAATGGTTGGATTTATGAAGTATACAAAACTCATCAGTTCGGCAGCTTTGATAACCATGATGTTCTACGGGATGGCGCAAGCCGAACCGGTGACCGATCTGACGCCCGTCGAGGCGGCTCCCCTGCAGGTGGACAAAGTTCCATTGCGAGAGAAGGGGTCGGCAATACCATCAGCCGCATTGGATGCCAAGAGTCTGAATAATGCTCTGTTCCTCCTTCAGATTCAGCAGGATTTAAAAAGCGCCTATCTGGATTATCACAAACTTAATTCGGTAATCGGTACTTCGCAAGAGCATGTGAATGGACTCAAGGATCAATTAGGTACGCTTCGTGATGAGATAGTACACTTTCAAAAAGAAATCAGTGTGAGCGAGGCGCGCATCAAAAATGTGGCGACTCGGGTTGGATTGCAATCCAAGGAAATCGGACTTCTCGAGGAAGAAATTGTTACTCGCGGGATCGCTCTGGAAGAGCAAAAAACGCTTCTGGCCGACTATATGCGCATGATCTATATCAATGAAAATCGCTTCCGGGAGGGAGACTCCGGTGTTGATTTGAGTTCGGCAAAATTGCTACTCTCTGATGCCACCCTGGGCGAGATGGTGCAGCAAATGACGACGCTGGATATGCTCCAGCACAGTGGCCAAACAATGTTGGAGAAACTTCGTGGTTCGCAGGATGCCATTGCTGTCATGCAGCAAAGTGTGAGCGGGAAAAAGAAGGAACTTGATGCGTTGAAAAATAAACTCCTGTCACAGCGCGTGAAGTTGGAGGATGAGAAGTTGGCAAAGGAGCGGTTACTACAGGTGACCCATGGTGAGGATCAAATCTACAAGAAACTGATTGCTGAATCGTTGACGCAACAGGATGAGTCTTTGTTGCAGATTAATGCACTGCAGAGCAATTTCAATTATGTGAAAGATAATTTGAGCAAGCTTGGAAATTCTGTGGGTGTGTCGGATATTCAAAAGTTATTGGATGAACGCACGCAACAAATTTATACGTTCCAGCAACAGGCGGACGTTGATTCTGTTTTCTCATGGCCGGTGAGTCCTTCGCGAGGAATTAGCGCGTACTTCCATGATAGCGCGTATAGGGGTAGGTTTGGTGTGGATCATCAGGCTATTGATATTCCTACCTTGCAGGGTACGGCGATTCATGCTCCAAAAGACGGTATCGTGTACAAGGTTCAGGATAATGGCATGGGATATAGCTATATTATCGTGAGCCACAAGGGTCAGTTGATGACGGTCTACGGTCATGTTTCTGCTATTCTGGTGAAGGAGGGCCAGGCGGTGGCGGCCGGTACGGTATTGGGGTTAACGGGTGGCGTGCCGGGTACCAAAGGCGCAGGTTATATGACCACCGGCGCGCATTTGCATTTTGAGGTTTTCAGTAAGGGTGTCCATGTGGATCCTCTCGATTACTTGTCACTGTCGAGGTTGCCGCTTGACGATCTGCCGGCTAAATACGCGAAGAGGGTGGAGAGTGAGGGTATTATGAAACGAGCGACGCTGGAGGAGGGTATTAGTTCTGAGAATGATAGGGCCAGTGAAAAGTCGTCGTCAGGTAAAAGCAATGTGAGTGGTACGAGTGGCGTGAGGGGCGCCGCGAAATCGTCTGGTGCTACCGGTACGAGTGGTGGTGCGACTCGCGCCCCTGCCGAAGTCGAAAAAGAAAGTTACGCCGATCATCTGCGAGATCTGAAAATGGCCGAGGAGGTACAAAAGGCCGTTGAGGAAAATGGTCGCAACGAGGTTGAAACGTATAGGAAGATATTTGGGGAGTAGTGAAATTTTGCCGTGAGGTGGGTTAGGGTTTTGTGAGGGTTTTGTGAGGGTTTTGCGAGGAAATTTTCGTTATCTATTATAATACCATTTTTGCGATGATTCGCAACCCATGAATCTTGTTTTTATGGCTTGTTTCTGGTATATTTCCAGCATAGAGTTCGTCCCATATTGATGACGAACCGTGGCAATTATTTTCACTCCAAAGGGAGGTACGAAGAAGTTTTTATTTCTTTTACTTTTCTTATTATGGAGTACATGGCAAACGGTTTTTGCACGGAGGTCGCATCATTAGTCGGTTCACGCACGGAGGTTTCTTTGTCGGATCATGAGCTGTGGACTCGCATCGTTCGATATGGTGAAGAGGCACGACGGTGGCGACAGAAGTTTCTGGGGCTGCTGCCGGAGGTTGCCCGGCGCGAGCTGTGGCGAGCGCATGGCTTCGAGTCCGTCTTTGTGTTCGCGTTCAAGGTCGGAGGAGTGAGCAAGGAGCAGGTAGAGAGAGTTTTAGGAATTGAAGAACGTCTCCGAGACAAGCCCGTCCTTCATGAGTTGCTCGTGTGCGGCGAGGTAAGCGTGAACAAGCTTGCGCGAGTGGTCAATGTGGCCACGATAGACAATCAGGAGGCGTTGGCTGATCAGGTGAGGTTGCTATCACAGTCGGCCGTGGAAACGTTAGTCCGTGACATGAAATATTATACGAAACTGGTTGATGGTGAACCTGCAGCAGATCAATCAGCAAACACGTCAATGTCGCTCAGCTTCGTGCGCGCGCACGGTCTTGCAAGACTGTCCATTGGGGGCGGGTCATTCACCCTCACCCCGCAGGCCACACAGAAGCTTCAAGAACTCCACGACAAAGGTATCGATGTCTCTGAATTTATCCTGACAGCGGTGACACGACGGGAACAGGAGATTCAAGAAGCGAAGGAAGCCATGACTACAGAGACGGAGCAGAAGCGAATCGCCAAACTCCCCTCCCGTCACATTCCAATCAAGATCAAAAAACTCATCAAGCAAGAATTTGGCACCAAGTGTGCTATCACGAACTGTAACAAACTATCACGGGAAATCCATCACACGGCACGCTTCTCGCTCGCCAAGTCTCATGATCCGAATCTGTTGGCACCACTCTGCAAACAACATCATCAAATCGCGCACTCAATCGACGTGAAGTATCAAGAGTGTAGGAGGTTGTAGCGCGCCATAGCGGCATGCTACTCTTTCGGCATGACCATCATCGACAAGCAGCACGCGCGGCTGCGGCACAAGAAAATCCTCAAAAATCTCGATCTCCTCTATCCGCGGGTGAGGTGCGCGCTACACTACGATGGGGCGTTTCAGCTGCTGGTGGCGACGATTTTGTCGGCGCAGTGTACGGATACAAGAGTGAATTTAGTCACGCCGGCGCTGTTTGCGAAGTTTGGGATGGCGGAAAAAATGGCCGTGGCAACCATTGCGCAGATTGAAACACTGATTCGCTCAACCGGTTTTTATCATAGCAAGGCGAAATATATATCAGGGGCGGCGAAGATGATTGTGGAGAAATTTCAAGGAAAGGTACCGCGGACGATGGAGGCGATATTAATGTTGCCGGGGGTGGCGCGGAAGACGGCGAACGTGGTGTTGAGTGTTGGTTTTGGGATACGTGCGGGAGTGGTCGTGGATACGCATGTTTCACGGTTGTCAGGGAAGTTGGGACTTTCAGATAAAAAAACTCCCGAGAAAATCGAGCAGGATTTAATGCGCATAGTGGCGCGAGAAAAGTGGAATACATTTTCGCTACAACTGATTCAGCATGGGAGGCTCGTGTGCATCGCGAGGAGGCCGAGGTGCGGGGAGTGCGTGCTACGAACGTTATGCCCTTCGGCGGGGAAGTTCGACAAGAAAATTCCGCAAAAGCGTAAGGCCATCCGGAGTTCCAATGCTCTCGGGGTGAAATTGCACGCCAAAAAGCGGTAGAGAGACGTGCTGGATGGCCATGATGAGATGCTGCGGGTCTGATGTGCGCGCGGTGATGAGGAGTTCTGGCGGGAGCGAAGACTCATCGATAATGAGCGAGTGGTAGCGCATGGCGGTGAAGGTTTTTGGGATGCCGTGAAAGAGCGTGGAGGCCACTTCGTGGCTGATCTCCGAGGTCTTCCCGTGTACCGGTTCGGGGGCGTGAATAATGCGTGCGCCGAGATGATGTGCGATGGCCTGGTGTCCGAGACATACCCCCAGGAGTGGTGTGGCGTAGAGGGGTGACTCACGGTCGACTACGGCTTGAATAACTTCTGAGCTTATGCCAATATCGGCCGTATGAACAGGTGTTCCCGGGCCGGGCGAGATGATAATATGCGCAGGCTGGAGACGGACAATTTCGGCGAGAGAAATGTTGTCATTGCGGTACACCACCGAATCCGCTCCTACCGTCGCGGCCGCATGAAACAGATTATACGTGAAGGAATCGTAGTTGTCGATGATGAGGGTTTTGCTCATAACGTGCCTATCTTGTACGAGTTTTTGGCTGGGTGCAATGTGAAATTGCCACACCATAATGCCTATTTTTTCAGATTCATCTTAATCGAGATCGGATAGTAGACTCCTTTTCCATACGCCACACCAACGGTTGTATCGAGAATATCTTCCGCTACAATAATTTCCGGATTCGTCTCATAACTAATAAATGGAATTTCAATACTACTTCCCTTCACCGTTACTCCATTTACCGGAGCCTTTAGACTTAGACTTCCGTTATCATATATGACATGGATTATACCCTGAATTGCTACATTCTCTGAGGTGTATAAACTGCTTATCACTTTTAGCTCCTGCTTTGTATTTTGAATTTCCGCTGTTGCGGTGAGCGTGAGCGTTCCCGTCATGTTGCCATCCTTCTCTACCGAGTCTTTTACTGATATACCCAGAGCTTTGGCCCATGTATCATTTATCTTTTTCTTTTCTTCGTCAAAACTTCTGATTTCAATTGGATAGGATGCTTTTACTTCGTTATTACTAAGCAACTCTACCGAGGCCGTTTGCACTGCGGTGTCCTGGGGAATATTACCGGATATTTCACCTTTTTCGTCTGAACTTTTCGTATATTTCACGTCGATAATCCCTCCTGAGTTTAATTTTATTTGAGCCTTTTCAATACCTAATAAATCTTTGCCTGTAATTGCTATCCAGTTGAAACTATCATCAATCAATACTCCTTTTTTCGATAAAGACGTGATGACCGGATCCGCCTTTTGAATCGTAATTTTAAATTCCTCAGAATATCTTTTTTGATTGTTTATTACGGTATAAATTTTACATTTATATTCACCCGGGATAGAGTTTTTGTCGTTCACGTCTATAATGAGTTTATTCTTCGTACTTTTTTGATAGTCGACATAGGTGCTCAATGTTTTTGCTAGATTTACATCACTATATTCTATCGTTGTCGGATTCTCGTTTTGAAGTTGATCCCCTTCTATCTCAATCGTCCCTTTTCCTCCCGACTTTACTTCCGCCCCCGATATTTTGGTAATATGCGGGTTGATATCCATGACCTTGATATTGAAACCGTTCGATTTTCTGATCACCCCACCCTCATCTTCATAAGTGACATAGAATGTGTATTCACCCTTCGGCGTTCCCTTGTCCTTGATGGTAAGTTTCAATTCTTTATCTGTATTCGGACTGATATTATCCACCTCTCCTGTCAAATTTGCCCCAGACGGAACAAGCAACTTCATATTGAATTTGAATTTGCTCCCTTTGATTATGTAATCCTCGCCATACCCCTTCCACAGAATGTTTTTATCCACGGAGGTCACGATCGGCTCCATCAATTCCGCGCCGTCCACTAATTTCAATGTCTTGATTACCATTCCTGCAACGGTCGTTTTCGTTTCCGGTTCAATCACTTCAAATGTCAACTCCAGCTGAAGTTCTTTATTATTTTTCTTCATGTATTCGTCCGGTATCTTGAAAAGGAACGGTTGGGCGATTCCACAACACTTGTCGTAATGTACTGTTTTATCTTCCAGCAGTATCGAATCCTGCAGTCCATATTGTTTTCCCGGGAAAAACAGTCTTAGCTTCGCCGAAAAACTTTGATCTTTATCTCCTTTCGTATTTTCACCTTTTACCACCATATACCCTTCCGTCGGAGTGTTTTCGTTTTTCTTTTGATACGAGAGAAGTTTTATTTTAAACGCTTCGCTCCATTGTTTCTGTATACTATCAACATAATTACCTCTATTGATGATTTTAACCGGAAAAGATGCTAATTTTTTCCCATCATTTTTCTCGAGAAATATCTTTGCGTTTTGATCTGCCGTTTCCAATGAAACTTTTCCCGAGAGTGAGATACTCTTATTATTACTTTTCTCCATTTTTACCGTCTCTTCCTTGCCATCGGTGAATTCCATAACCGCCTTTTCGGCCGTATCAATACCCTTTCCTGCTATGTTGATACTATAGTTTTCTCCGGTTAATAGAGTTTTTTGAGATATGCTATCTACTGTCACTTCATTGATTGGCGCCTCCGGAGGTGTCACATTATCGACTTTTTTCTCTTCCGCCTTCTTCACCACCACCCACAACATGTAATAATTTTTCAATGTTGCGGTGGTTTTGTCGGTGACTTTTTCGAAGTCGGTGGCGGTTTTTTGATAAAAAATTTCCTGATCTCGGCCGTCAAGCGAGGCGACTGCTTCGCTGACTTTGGCACTGTTGGCGGTGATGAGAACCCAGCCTTCGACGTTCGGATCGACGAGTGGCGGGGTCGTGGCCATCACTGATGCTGACCGCGCACTCACGAACATCTGACTCTTCTCCCGTGAGATAATCGCCACCACGCCTCCGGCAGGGACTCTGTACTCGAGGTCGGCCAGTTTCGTTCCGGCAAACGGTCCTTGCGGGAATGTTTCGTATACCATCTCCTTCGGATCGTAGTAGGCGATGAATGCTTTCTTGGACATCTTGAGATTGATACTCTTCGCCAGGGTTCCCATCGTTGTTTCTTTCTCCAAGGTGATGAGTGATGTTCCCTGCGGTAATTCAACCGGCGTAATCCCCTCGGGAGGACTCCACACGTCGGTATCCCTGTACTCCATGAATCCATAATTACTATCCAGATCGCTGAATGATCCCTTGAGACCATTCGTGGCGAGTGTAAGCGATGGAGGAGTGGTGCTGATTGTCTTGGTTTGCGTCGTGTTGCCGCTCTGTGG
>CALREA010000023.1 GCA_943355055.1 Candidatus Peribacteria bacterium
GCTGCGGGTAGATCGTTGAATACGGATGTGTGCGATTGGGGGAGTTGCGGAATTGAGGTTGAAAAGAGGGAGGGAACGGGATCAGGAACGCTCGCTAACGCTCGCGTTCTGACCAACGGCTACATGCAAACTTCCGTGCCGAACGTCTATGTGATCGGCGATTTAGCAGGGAAAGCATTACTCGCATATACGGCTGAACGTGAAGGCGAGATCGCGGCATATCATATTCTGGGAATGAAAATGAATGACGATTCCTTCCGTGAAATGGATTATCGAGTTGTCCCGAGTGTTATTTTTACCCATCCTGAAATTGCCAGCGTTGGATTGACCGAAGAGGCTGCTCTGGTGGCGGGGAAAAATGTGATCGTGAAAAAATCTCCTTTTTCATTGAATAGCAAAGCATTGACGATGGGAGAACGAGATGGATTTGTGAAGGTGATTGTAGAAAGTGTGAGTGGTGTGGTTTTGGGCGTACATATTATCGGTCCGGATGCGACAACTATGATTGACAAAGCTACCCTCGCGGTGAGTATGAATGTGACGGCTACGGATATGCTTAATGCTATCGTGGGTCATCCGGTTACTTCGGAGACTCTCGAAATGGCGCTGGAGATGGTGGTGGAGGGGGGTTAGGGGTGATGCGGAGCGGGGGTCGGGGTGGCTACCGGAGTTGCGGGGGTCGCCGCGGGAGTGTGCGCTGCTGCTGCGGATGTCGCGGGAGGAGGTGTGGCTGGTGTGCCAGCCGGAACAGGCGTTGGCGTTACCGGTTTTTTTGTAAATATGCCCTTTATTTTTCTGCCGGTCCATTTGGTACCTTCCCATGCTTTTTTGAATGGCCATGTTTTGTGATTCCAGAGAAATGCTGCGCCGGATCCGAGTTTCTTGAAGGGCCATGCGATCACACTTGCTACGCCGCCCACTACGGTTGGAATGTACAAGGTATCTCTGTTCCAAAACCATTTTGCGGCGTTTTTTGTATGGACCGCGGCGTTGTATACCTTGTTCTTTGTCCATCTAGCGACATCATATGCACCACCGAGCACTCCGACGGTTACGCCTGCCGCCATTTTCAGGGGAAATGCAACAGGGGTAGATGCCATAGTCCATACTCCTTTTGCGGCGTCTTTACCTACTTCTTTCAGGCCGTGTCCTTCTTTTTTCTCAATCCATAACGGGTATCCACCGTTTACGACTTTTTTATGATCAGATGCTTCTTCTGGGTGCTCTTCAGGGTGCTCCACGTCATCATTCGCCGCCTTGAGAATTTTTGCTGCTTTTTTTGCTATATCTTCTTGGGTGTCGGCCACTGTGGAATCAGCTGGCGTAGCAGTAGGGGCGTCCGCGGGGGCTGCAACAGGAGCCGCTGGTGCCGGAGTCGGTGCGTGTGCTGGGGTAGTACTCATGTTTCAATTATATCCTATTCTTGATGTTTCGTCAATGGTTCAGCTTTGTTATCGTACGTTTATATTCTCGAGAATACTCTGTACAAAGCTACCGATGATAGGGGCAAACTGAATTTGCTTGAGAAGGAAGATAAAGAAAGCGATGAGGAGCGAGGCTCCGAGCACGGAGCCGAAGCCGACCATTATTCCGTGAAGAAATGAATACCATAGGAAATTTTTGCGATTACGCATAATGGAAAATGGCTGAAGCTTTTCAATACGTTCGATAGTGGTATTCAGTTTTTGTATTTTTTTTGCAAGTTCGGTATGTGTGGTGTGAGTTTTCATGAGTACATTGTACGATTGGAGTGATAGAATTGAAATATGAAAATCTATACAAAACGAGGCGACAAAGGGGATACTGATTTATTCGGGGGATTGCGCGTGGGGAAAAATTCTTTACGCATTGAGGCGATTGGAAGCGTGGACGAGGTGAACTCGTGGGTGGGGATGATACTTTCCGGTGATGTGAATATATTGTTGCGAGAAGATTTGATTGATATTCAAAAAGATTTATTTGTGTTGGGAGCGGATCTGGCGACACCCGGAATAGTCGCGGTGCGCGGTGCGAGTGATGTGCCGAGAATAAGCGAAGAAAGTGTGGTGCGATTAGAGGGGATTATCGATCGATTGGAGATGAGTCTCGAACCAATGACAGCATTTATTTTGCCTGGTGGATGCGAAGTCGCGGCTATGATGCATGTTGCGAGAAGCGTGTGTCGAAGGGCGGAGAGGATATGCACCGCTCTCGTAAAGAGTGAAAATGATCTCGTAGAAGCCGGTAAAAACGATCTGTCTCTGAAATATTTAAACCGATTATCCGATGTACTTTTCGTGATGTCACGATTTGAGAATCATGCCAGGGGAGTGGAGGAGGTGAAGTGGAGGGGGTAGAGCGTGCTGCAATAGGTTTGCCTATTGGTGCGGTTTTTTTTGTTAATTCGATTACGATTCCGACATACGTATCTCGTTGTTTCAATTCGTGCGGGGTGTGCCCTGCGTTCGAACGTTTTTATGCGAAATATGTCGTATCATTTTTTGTAAAATTGTCACGCTGTAATTGCTTGTTTTTGTTTATTCTCTGCGGATAATTTGCTATAATGTATCTACATAGCGGTTAGGAAAAGTCCTACACGAACAGGGAGCCCCGGGAGGGGCGACCAGGATGATTCCTTCCGTTGTTTTTGTATTTTTTTAATCTTTTTATTCCATGGTTGATATGTTTATTCCCATTTCAGGCGTTGATGTCAGAAATTTGTCAGATAAAGCGTTGCTGGAACAGTGCGAACGATTCGGCAGGGAGGCGCTGGTGTGGAGAAATAAGTTTAGGGCATTACTACCGGAGGTGGAGCGACGGAGGTTGTATTTGCGGAAGGGGTATAGAGATGTATTTGAATTTGGAAAGCGATTGGCAGGATTGAGCGATGCTCAGGTGGCGGAGTCATTGAACATCGCAGGGAGACTGGAAGATAAACCGGTGTTGCGCGGGCTGCTGGAATCGGGTGAGGTTAGTGTCAACAAGATTACTAAGATCATGTCCATCGCGACCGTGGAAAATGAGGGTGAGTTGGCGGAAAAAGTACAAATCATGTCGACTCGTACACTGGAAATATTCAGTCGTGATGCCAGAAATGAAGCTGAATACGGTCTTCACGTGAAAGAGGCAGAATGTAAAACGTTATTTGCACAAGAGGCGAATGCGTTTGGGTTTAATGAGGAGGTAGTTGAGCGATTGAAAGAGTTGAAGCAAAAAGGGATTGATGTGAATGAAGCATTAATGGAGTTTTTGGATCGTCGAGAAGAAGAACTGACTCGCGCGAAAGAGGAGGTGGCAACGTCACTTCCGGAAGAAAGTACGAGATACATTCCCGCACGTGTCAGAAACATCATCACGCAAGAATACGGAACGAAGTGTGCGAAAACGGGATGCACCAGGCCATCACAGGAGTTACATCATCGTAGAAGATGGGCATTGGATCCATCTCACGATCCAAACCTCATCGCACCACTCTGCAAGGAACATCATCAGATTGCCCCCATGGGACACCTCTGCTGAGGCGCGCACGCGATAGATGTGAGAGTGCAGGAGATGAGGAGGCGTTGAGCGCGCGAATGTCCTCTGCTAATACTTCACCGTCTGTACCTTTTCGCTCGTCTCGTAAAAGGACGATTGAGATGGTGTCTTTTTGAATGACGCCGCCCCCTAGGGACAACTCTGCTGAATCGCCCACGCTGCGTGTTCCGCAATCATCTCATCATCCGACTGTGATAGTTTTTTTAATTGGGGTAGGAGTTCCGTGAGTTTTAGATTTCCCGCGACTACGCAGGCGTTGCGGATGAGACCGCGCCGTTTGGCGCGGGTGAGGGGAGTGCCGGCAAATATTTTTACAAACTCTTCATCGGTTTCGATGGTGAGAATTTGGCCGAGGGAAAGAGATTTTAGGCCCCCAAGGGACGCTCCCCCGAGGGACAACTCTACTGAGCCGCCTGCTTGAGTGCCAAGTGGAATATTCTGAAAATCCGTTACTCGTGTTGGCTGTGCGCGAACGTTGTGTGGGCAGATGTCCTGGCATAGGTCACAGCCGAAGAGCCAGTTGCCGATTTTTGGACGGAGTTCGATGGGGATGGCGCCGCGATTTTCTATTGTGAGGTAGGAAATACATAATCGTGAGTCAATCGTCTTGTCCGGTTTTATGGCTCGGGTAGGGCAAATATCAATGCAACGAGTGCAGCTTCCACATTGTCCTTTCCACTTCGTTGGTTCGTCGGGAGTAAGTTCGAGTGTGGTGATAATTTCTGAGAGAAAAATGTAGGAACCGTATTCGCGCGTGATGATGCAGGCATTTTTTCCTATAAATCCCATGTGTGATTTTGCGGCGAATGCGCGTTCCATGGTTGGACCGAAGTCGACGTAGGATTTCTCGCTACTTTTTTGACCATTTGATAAAGATATTTTTTCAAGGAATGCTGCGAATTTTTTTAGTTTCGAGGTTATGACCTTGTGATAATCGCGGCCCATAGCGTATTTAGCGATGCTAAATTTTTCTGGAAATATATAATCTTTTTTATAATAATTTAATCCAAGGACAATTATTGATCGCGCGCCGGTGAGAATTTTTTCTGGCGTGTATCTTTTTTCCGTATTCTCTTTTAAATATTCCATGTCGGCGGCATTGCCTTCCTGCAGCCATTTTTCGTAGAATTCACCGGGGGCGGATAGTTTTTCGGCGGAGGTAATTTTTACCATATCAAATCCTAACTCGAGGGCGAATGTTTTTATCTGCTGCGTATTATTTTTTTCTTCCTGATTCATTGTGTGCATGATAGAGTAACCCCCTATGCTTCAACAACTGCAAGATATTATCGACCGGGCGCGACATGTTGTCATATTTTCGCATCGTAGTCCAGATGGAGACACGATCGGTGGGAATTTAGCGCTACGGGATGCGCTGGAATCATGGGGAAAGTCCGTGACGTCGGTTTGCGCCGATCCGCTTCCGCATGTGTATGATGCACTCGATGGGGTTAGTGATAATTTTTTTCATCAAACGTGGAATAAAAAAACTACAGACCTCTACATCAATGTCGATGGCAGCTCGACAACACAGCTCGTATATCCTGAAAAAGATCCATCTATTATCGATGGGACAATCCCATTTATCTCGATCGATCATCATATATCCAATACATATTTCGGCACGCACAACCTCGTGATTCCGGATGCATGTTCTACGACGTATATTCTGTATCATCTCTTCATACAACTCGGATGGAACATTACGCCGAGGATTGCGACGTATTTATTGTTGGGGATTTATTATGATACGGGAAGTCTGATGCACTCAAATACGAACGGTGACGTGATGCAAGTTTGCGGCGAGCTTATGCGGCTTGGCGCGAATCGAAACCAAATCATGAGTGTACTGTACCGGCAGCGAACGCCGGGGCAGTTGCGGGCTTGGGGGAGAGTATTGGAATCGGTGACTCAAGATGCCGACGGGGTGATTATGTCAGGGTTGACAGATTCGGATTTGCGATCTTGTGGCGCGAAAACAGAGGAAGTTGGTGGTGTTGTGGATTATCTCAATAGCGTCGATGGGGCGAAATTCGCGATACTTCTTTCGGAAGATAGAGCAAAAGGTATTGTGAAAGGGTCGACGAGGACGCGCAGAGAGGACGTTAACTTGTCAGAATTTTGTAAGAAATTTGGTGGAGGTGGACACAAGAAAGCTTCCGGATTTGGCATACGAGGACAGCTGGAAAATGTCCAAAACTACACATTTTTTCGTCCTGATCAGAATCGCTATGATTTTTAACATATTATGCTATAATCCTGCCATACTGCCTAACCTCAAGCGCCATGTCCAAGATATCCGCAGGACTGAATGTACCTGATTTCACCTTGCCAAGTACTGATGGCAAGATGATTTCGCCATTGGATTTCCGTGGAAAGTGGACGATTCTGTATTTTTATCCGAAGGATGATACTTCGGGTTGCACCAAAGAAGCCTGTAATTTCCGTGATAAAATGTCGGAATATCGCAAGCGACACGTGGAAATTTATGGCATTAGTGCTGACGATATGGAGTCCCACCATAAATTTGTTGAAAAAAATTCGCTTCCCTTCCCGCTTCTTTCCGATACGGAACATGAAGTTCTTGAGGATTTCGGGGTCTGGGTAGAGAAAAGCATGTATGGAAAGACCTATATGGGCGTGTCTCGGACGACGGTTTTAGTCGATCCTGACGGGAGAATTGCCAAGATCTTTGAAGATGTAAAGCCGGATGAACATTCGCGGGAGATACTGTCTTATTTGGATATTGTCATATCGAATTGGACGGTGTAAATTCCCCCTTGCCTCCATGAATGTTTTTCAGTAGATTTGTTTCAACATGACAGCTGCTGTACGCCATAAACTCAAAAAAGTTTTGGTCCTCGGATCGGGTGCTTTGAAGATCGGGGAAGCTGGGGAGTTCGATTATTCCGGTTCGCAAGCGATTAAAGCCCTGAAGGAAGAGGGGATTTCGACGGTGTTATTGAATCCAAATATTGCCACGATCCAGACGAGTGATGGAATGGCGGACAAGGTCTACTTCTTGCCGGTAAATCCTTATTTTGCCGAACAGATTATTATTAAGGAAAAACCTGATGGTATTTTGCTCAGTTTTGGAGGTCAGACGGCGCTGAATTGTGGGGTGGATTTGTATCGACGTGGAATTTTGAAAAAGTATGGAGTAGAGGTTCTGGGCACACCGGTGAGGGCTATCGAGATGACCGAGGATAGAGATTTATTTAAGAAGGAGATGGTAAAAGCAGGATTAAAATGTGCTAAAAGCGCGGCCTGTAATACGTTGGAAGAAGCCAATAAAGCAGCAAAAGAGATTGGCTTCCCGTTGATGATTCGTGCGGCGTTTACGCTTGGAGGGAAAGGCAGTGGTTTTGCTTACAACCAAAAGGAGCTGGATGAGATGCTGGAAACGGCATTTTCATATAGCCCGCAGGTATTGGTTGAAGAAAACCTGAAAGGCTGGAAAGAGGTGGAATATGAGGTGGTGCGAGATACGTTCGATAACTGTATTACGGTTTGTAATATGGAAAATTTCGATCCACTTGGAATTCATACCGGAGAAAGTATCGTTATCGCTCCGTCACAAACACTTTCGAGTACCGAGTATCATATGCTGAGAAAGTTGGCGATTCAGGCGATTCGTCATCTTGGAATTATTGGAGAATGTAACATCCAGTTCGCACTAGATCCGGTAAGTTTGGATTATTGTACCATCGAAGTGAATGCTCGTTTGTCACGTTCGAGCGCGTTGGCCTCGAAGGCTACCGGCTATCCACTGGCTCACGTAGCGGCAAAATTAGCTCTAGGATATAGTCTGCCGGAGTTAAAAAATTCCGTGACGCAGGCAACCACCGCATGTTTCGAGCCAGCACTTGATTATCTGGCGTTGAAAATTCCGCGATGGGATCTGGATAAGTTCCGTATGGTATCCCAGGAAATTACTTCTGAAATGAAATCCGTTGGTGAAATTATGGCTCTGGGGCGTAGTTTCGAAGAGGTCGTACAAAAGGGCTTGAGAATGCTGCAAATCGGACTTCAGGGATTGGTTTCGAATGAAAATTTAGGAATAGAAATTAGTGAGAGTGAGCTGGAGGATGATCTGGTTCGCCCTACTCCGAAACGTATCTTGGCGATCGCGCGCGCGTTGCAACGAGGGTGGAGCGTTACGAAGATTGCTTCATTGACGAAAATTGATGCGTGGTTTTTGGAAAAGTTGAGGAATATTGTTGAGATGGAAAATGTGCTTAAGAAAGCGAAAAAACTTAGCAAAGAGTTATTGATCGCTGCGAAAAAATTTGGATTTTCCGATAAGCAAATCGGAATTGCTACCGGCAAAACGGAAATGGAGGTTCGTGCCATGCGTAAGAAGATGAAGGTCATGCCTTCCGTGAAACAGGTTGATACCTTAGCTGCTGAATACCCTGCGAAAACGAATTATTTGTATGTTTCATATCATGGCATGAAGGACGATGCAGAGCACAAATCTGGCCATAAGAAGAGGAAAAAATATATTGTTCTTGGCGGTGGGCCATACTGTATCGGATCGAGCGTTGAGTTTGACTGGTGCTGCGTAAATGCCGTTAAGACGTTGCAGAGTTTAGGACATGAGACGATCATGATTAATTATAATCCAGAGACGGTTTCGACTGATTACGATATGTGTGACAAATTATATTTTGATGAATTGTCGCTCGAACGCGTGCTGGATATTTATGAAAAAGAAAAAGCCGATGGCGTTTTAGTCTCTATGGGAGGCCAGATTCCTAATAATCTTGTGATGAAATTGGCGAAGGCGGGAGTGAAAATTCTCGGAACGGATGCAAAAGATATTGATCGCGCGGAGGATCGAAATAAGTTTTCTGCGATGCTCGACACATTGGGAATAGATCAACCTGAGTGGAAGGAGTTGGTGAATTTGGGAGAGATTGAAAAATTCGCCGATAAAGTTGGATATCCGGTTTTGGTCCGTCCATCCTATGTTTTATCGGGAGCCGCCATGAGTGTCGCGCAGAATGCCGATGCGTTAAAAGGATTTCTAAGTAAGGCAGCGAGAGTGAATCGCGAGGCGCCGGTGGTGGTGAGCAAGTTTGAAACCGGAGCAAAAGAAGTTGAAGTCGATGCCGTAGCATACAAGGGTGAGACGCTTATATATGCCATTTCCGAGCATATTGAAAACGCCGGTGTACACTCAGGCGATGCATCAATTGTACTGCCTCCACAGAAATTATATTTAGAAACGACACGTCGCGTGAAAATGATTGCCAAGGAAATCGCACGAGGCTTGAATATTACCGGTCCGTTTAATATTCAGTTTTTGGCGAAGAATAACGATGTAAAAGTAATTGAGTGCAATCTGCGCGCGAGTAGGAGTTTCCCATTCGCGTCGAAAGTGACCGGTTATAATTTTATCGATATCGCCACGCGCGCGATGCTCGGGGAAAAGAGCGTCTTGAATTTACGAGTAAATAAGCCACGAACATTGGATCTCGACTATGTCGGCGTAAAAGTTTCACAATTTTCTTTCCCTCGATTGAAAGGCGCTGATCCGGTGCTTGGCGTAGAAATGGCTTCTACGGGCGAGGTGGCTTGCTTTGGAGATGATCTCCATGAGGCTTTCTTGAAAGCGATGATTTCCGTGGGATTCTCACTTCCAAAGAAAAACATCCTAGCCAGTATCGGACGCACCGAGGACAAGGCCGATTTTTTGCCTGCGGCAAGGCTCTTTATCAAGATGGGCTATACACTTTTCGGGACAGAGGGCACAGCGACATTTCTTCGTGACAACGGTATTCCGGCGACTACGCTCCATAAAATTCAATCCAAAAAATCTCCGAATCTTCTGGAGGCCCTTACTTCTCGCGGAATCGATCTTGTTATCAATATCCCAAAAAATTACAGTCGCCAGGAGAGTACCGATGGCTACATGATCCGACGAAAAGCTGTTGATCTGAACATACCCCTCATCACCAACACACAGGTTGCCAAAATCATGGCGGAGGCTCTTTCGAAATATAAACTTGAAGATCTCAAAATCAAAAGCTGGAAAGAGTATGGGGAGAGATAGAATGCGTCTTGATTTCTTTGCTATTTCTTTCCGCAAACCTCTCTTCTATTCCCGATTCTCAAAAGAATAATCTGATTATTTTTTAGAAGAAAAATGGTTCGATAATCTCCAACCCTGAAACGAAATATATCCTTCTCGCCTTTTAATTTTTTGGCATAGAATAGAGCATTTTCCTGTTCGCCAAAGAATAATAATTTTTCTTTAATCTGCGCTTGAATCTTCTTGTCGAGCTTTTTGAGGTCACTAAGAAAATCATCTGATAGCAAAAATTCGAACATAGTAAAAATTAAAAAATACTTTTGAGTGATTTTAATTTTTGATGTTTTATGTTTCGTAATGAATCTTTTATTTTTTTCTTAAACTCCGGTTTTATTTCCATATGTTCTTCAATCAAATCGTCATATTCTTCCTTGCTGAAAAAAATTCCGATTTCTTTGCCATTCTTTACAATACGGATAATATCACCACTTAGCGCCAGAGAAGGATTGCGCTGTATTTGAGAGAGAGACACTATTTTTTCCCTATAAAGGATACTGCTGGTTTTCATATTCATGATGTGAAATATAATGTTATATTTATAGTATTATTATACATTATATTTACAATATTTCCAAATATTATACCGTATTAGCTTTATCTGATATACTCCCTCCGTGTCACCAACTATTATTTTTTTCGGTATCACGAGTCTCTTCGCCGATATTGCTGGTGAAATGTTATTTCCTATCTTGCCACTGTTCTTCGTGATGGAGGTTGGACTTTCCGCCGCACTTCTCGGCGTTATTGAGGGTGTAGCCGAGGGGAGTTCGAACTTCGTCCAGGTGTGGTTTGGATGGATTTCCGATAGGCTCAAAACGAGAAAACCTTTTGTGATATTGGGATATGGCACGGCCGCGTTGGGCAAACTTTTTCTCGCACTCGCGACGAGCTGGCCACTTATTCTGATCGCGAGATTATTTGATCGAGGAGGGAAGGGGATTCGCACGACCCCACGTGACGCGCTGATTGCTGAGGCGATTTCATCGGATCGACGCGGCGTCGCGTTTGGATTTCATCGCATGATGGACAGTGCCGGTGGCATTATCGGCAATTCTTTGGCTATCGTGTTGATTGCCATGCATATGCCTTTGCGCGATATCGTTTGGCTCTCCATTATCCCCGCCACGCTCGCTATATTTTTCATTCTACCCGTGAAGGAACCGAAAAATATCACGATCAAAGACGATAGGGACGGCGTATCTCAGCCGAAAAAAGTTGTCATGCCGTCATGGAGCGATTTCACGAGTGATCGCAAAAAATTTGGTTCTGAATTTTGGCGATTTGTATTGGTAAGTATTGTCTTCCACATGGGGAAAATCAGCTATGCGTTTCTCCTACTACGACTTGGAAGTTTTCATATTGCCACCGAGCAGATTCCATTTTTTTATTTATTATTCAATATCGTTCAAACGATCTTTTCTCTTCCGGTTGGGAAATTGGCTGATTCATTCGGCAAGGCGATTCTCGTTTTTGCAAGTTTCGTTCTCTTCGCTGTATCATCGGCCGGATTTATTATTGGTGGCGGTATGTATTTTCTTCTCGGACTTTTCGCGATTCAGGGAATTTCTTTCGCCCTCATGGAGGTGGGATTTCGCACCTTCCTCGTCGAACTCTCCCCGCATGGGCTGAAGGCTACGGGACTCGGAATTTACTTTACGGTTACCGGATTCGCCGTCATGTTCGCGAGTTGGGTAGCCGGATTGTTATGGCACTTTGGCACGGGTAAAATGACGTTCATGTATAGCACGACGATGTCCGGAATTGCCGCGGTGTTATTTTTCTTTTTATTTTACCAAAGAATCAAAGGCGCATTCACGAGATTGAAACTTCGCGCGTGATTCTCTCGTCGAACTTACTCGGTGAATTATCACCCCAATACATTTGGAATTTTGCTTGCGTCTTCGAATCGCTCTCGTGCCTGAGCGTTGTCCTGTTTTCCCCTCAATTGTCCCTTGAGCGCCTCATGTTTGGCGATATATTCCTGTACATATTTTCTGAAAATTTCCACATTTTTGTTGTTCGATTTATAGAAGAAGTCAAAAATATCACCCACGACGGGAATCGAGCCAAGACCGGAATCTATGGCAATCTTGGAAATCATCTTCACAATTTCTTTCCTCGGGACGCCGGCTCTGTGGGCCTCGATAACGATGTAAAGACCTGCGGAAGCAGTTATGGCATCGCCTACGACAGGTATCAAACCTACCAATGCGTCTACTGGAATAGGTATACTGCGAACCAACGGGATATGCTTGATAATGGGTACCTGTTTCAGCGCCTTCCCCTCCAACACATCCGCCATTACCTCGCCGCGCTTCAGCGCGGCTTCCAGTTTTCCCCTTGTTTCCCCCATTTCTTCGACTATCCTGGCGAGACTCACTATTTCTTCGGCTACTTTTTCCGCTTGTCGTTGCGTCTCGGGAGAGACCGGTGATACGGGTTGATTTTCAGTGTCGGATGGCGCAGGAGTAGCTGTGTCTGTAGAACTCGCGCCATCTTCCGGCGCAGGATTTGTAGCGCTGTACGGAAGCACGTTGGGTATATAGTGAGGATGACTGTAATCCGGCATGGGCTAGTGGTGTGATTGGATTATTATTTTTCAATGCGCTTCACGCTAAAGTTACCATCTTTGTCTTTTTGGAAAAGTTTAAATTTAGGAATGGCTTTATACTTTTTCCCAACTTTTTTCAAAAATCCCATTCTCATGCCATCATGGGTTGTTGTGAATTTCACGGTTTCTCCCATGCCGGTCGTGGCAGGACTCTTCTCTGCTGCTTCCGGTTTTGCTGCCGGTGGCTCCGGTGGTTTGACTACTTCGGCTTTTTTTGGTTCCGGTTTACCGGCTTCCGGTGTTTCCGGGGCTACAGGCGCAGGACGATCGTTGGCTACATAATTCACTCCTATGCCTCCTCCCGCGAGTATTCCGGTTCCCAAAAGAATACTTCCCATGCGATTTCGTATCTTCCCAAATACTCCTTTCGGCGTTTTTAAACTACGTTTCGGCGAATTGACCCCCTCTTTATCAACCCTATCGATCTCTCTCCTGATGTACTCAGCGATTTGCTGTTCATCCATGGACGTATCACATTCAATAATAATTTTATACTTACCATTCGCATAATCTTCCCTTTTTTGTCCGTGCATGAGGACTAATATATTCGACTGTGCTAATATATCTCCCTCCTTTATAGTTAAACCCATTTTCAAAATAGCATTTTTAATTTTTTCAACACCCGGTAGCGATTTACTAAAACTTATCGATCCGTGATCGAAATTTCCGCTTATGAGTTTTATCGCAAACGCCATATTAATATCATCAACCAAATCTTCAATCTTTTTCTGATCATCGAACATTGTTGCCAATATGCTTATAGTCCTCTTGATCTTATTATCATCCTTTGGCAGGTGAAAAGGATCAATAGTGATGACTGTTTCACCCCATTTGCTCTCCATCGTAATCCATTCCGGTTCTCCCTGTTTGTTTCTCTTCAAAAGACGGGTCAACATCCCGTCAGCAGGAACTATTTTCTTGAAAATAATATTACCCTGTCCCAGCGCGCTGATGCGATGGCGAACATCTTCCGGCAGTTCCTCGCGTAGATTTGATACTCTGTCGATGGCTTCCTCTACGCCCGGAAGTATGGTCAACTTGCCTTTTTTATCTCTTACATACAAATTCTGATCCCTTATTTGTATATACTTGATGGGAGGATTGATATATTCCCTTGGAGTTCTTGGAGTTGGTTCCGGAGCCGGAGCAGGGGTGGTAGATGCGAATGGGCTAAACGTTGAACCTGTAGCCGGTCCGAAAATGTCAGGAAAATCCGCCTCGCTAAACGTAAATGCCCGTTCGGGTAAGGGGGAAGTAGTGGTTACTACCCCCGATTCGGCTGTTGTCGGAACAGCTGGCGACAAATCATCCACTGGTATACCGTTTCTACGTGTACTGACTTTGCCTGTCCGTCCATCGGTTATAGTACCATCCATTAGAATTCCACCATCAGATCCACGAGTGAATATTCCTTCTCTCATCTCCAGACCCATCGTCTGTTTTCCTCTCGAATCATCCGTCTTTTTCACTGTCCATACGTGTTCATTTATCGTCCAGGTTCCATCTACTAAATCCCCATTATGAAATCTTCCACGTGAAATAGCCCCGTTGGTTGGATTTGTAACGATTCCGTCTCCCGTGAAATTCTCATCAAAATTACCGACCCATACGTTACCATACCTATCCCTAATTGGTCTGTCGGCTAGCGCAACATTTGGCTCTTCCGGCTCTGATGTGACTGTCGGTCGCGCTACTTGCATTCCGTTTTCCCAATATAAAACTTCTCCTGTTTCAATGACCGTAACTGTACCATTTGTTATATTCCCATCAACAAACTCTCCCTCTTGAATATCCCTGTTCGTTCGCCATTTCCCTCTTCCATTCCGATAATTACCCTCTATCATATCCACTGTCCAAACATCTCCATCCGGAAATTTTACCGTCCCGTTTGTCAAATTACCCTTTCTAAATTTTCCGGTAAATGTCAGTTTGTTTGCTCTTGTCTCACTTCCTTCTCCCGTAAAATTTTCATCGAAATTACCGACCCATACGTTACCAAGACCATCGGTAATTGGTCTGTCGGCTAGCGCAACATTTGGCTCTTCCGGCTCTGATGTGGGAATGGCTACTACCTCTGGTGCGGGTGTTGGTCTCTCCACCGGTACTCCATTTTCTATATATATTATTTCGTCCGAATTAATATCTCTGATCGTACCATGTATTAATTGCCTATTTCTGAATTCTCCAATTTCTTTTTTTTGATTATTTAATGTCATCATTCCCTTTCCATTCATAGAATCACCTTCTGTCATGATTACTACCCATGTATCCCCATTCTGAAGTGTGGCTTTCCCCCTTACTAATATACCGTTTCTGAATTCTCCTTTTATAACCGTTTTGTTTAGATTCGTGACTTCTCCTTCTCCCGTGAAATTCTCATCGAAATTACCGACCCATATGTTACCTTCCGGGTCTGTTCTGGTCTCGGGTGCTGACTGAGGGTTTTGTGTATTCATAGTGTAAATTATACTGTAATTCTGTTAATGAGTCAAATGCTGAAGCTGGATTTCTGCTCAAATCGTTTCTTCTTTCTCTATTATTATCTCACTTCCTTTGATTTCAATGGTGAAGCCTGACTCACTCTTTCCTATCCCACTTAATGTACCATTGCGATAGCCCAAGTAGAGCTGTCCAATATGTTTGCTATTGATCCAAAGTGGCATACATAGATATTTCCCACTTTTGTCCGTTGTATCTTCAATTACTATTACTTTTTCTGCTCTTACTTTTTCCCCTGATTTGATCGTGTAGTCTACGCTTTTTATTTCTCCATCCACCTTTTCCTTAGTGGTGATTTTATTGCCATTCATTTTGATACTATCAGCAGGGTCGATTTTGTGCTTTCCTTCAGGGGGGGTTTCCGGGGTTGGAGGAGGGGTTGGAGCGGCTGTTTCTACGGTCGCGTAATTATAGGGTCCGGAGCCTGCCCATTCGTGGTCTTTTGCGACATTCCACATTTCTTTTCCATTGGCATCTTTACTCAGGGATATGCCCTTTTCCGCGTAGGCTTCACGGGAGTTTTTGAATGGGGTTGCGCCTGCGGCGGCACGATCTCTCGCTTCGAGGGGAGTGTCCTTTATATAATTTCTCCCTCCTTTCACGTAGGCATTTTTACGGTTGAGAATTTCTTTTTTGAGCTGTGCATCAGGGTGTAGGATATTGAACCATAGTGTGTAGTTTCCATCTTTTCCGGATATATCATCATCAGCAGGTTTTCCCGACTTGTCTTGGTCAATCATCAATAGTACCGATTTGAGAATATTTTTCGTATCGTCACTCATGTCGTCGAATATCGTTCCAAATTTGTCCAGTTTTTCCGTGAGTTTATTGATCTGTGCGATTTCATCATCAATCGTTGCGTTTTTTAATTTGTCGTCTTCGAATTTGTCATGGGCATGAAGATCGAGGGAACGTGGCGGATTTTTGAACTCTGCTATTTTCGCTTCGAGAGCGGCGACGGCTGTGTTGAGAGTGTCTTTTTTTTCTTGCGGTGCGGGCTCCTCGGCTATTCTCTTTTTTTCCGCCTCATCTTCGGCTTTCGCCTCTGCTTCGGCTTTTTTCTGTGCATCTTCTCTGCCGAGCCTAGCCCTTTCTTGAGCTCTTCTTGCTTCGTCAGCGTCTGCATTTTTTGCTTCTTCGGCTTTTGCCGCTCTCGCTGCTTTTTCCGCGGGAGATTCTGTCGCGCAATTCACCCATGGTTCTTGGCTCGGTTCGACCCACTCATATGGTGGATTTGGTTTCGCTCTTGTATCATTCCAGTTAATTCTTGGCGTACTTTTGCTATCCTCCAAATAAGCTTGGCGAATGTTTTTGAATGGGATGCCGGCTTTTCTTGCCCTTTCTTCTGCTACTCTTTCCGTATCGGTCATGTCATTAATATTCGGCTGATCAAGGATTTGTTTGGCTGCTTTTTCCAGGGATTTTATTATCTCGGAAGGGGTTTTATTGATATCAATTTTTACAAAATATCCTTCCGGAATTCCTTCTTCATTTCCTTTTCGGAATCTTTGTGGCATTCCATAATACTCGTTTCCAAATATCGGCGGCGTCAAAAAGTGGAGTCTTTTTTTCGTATCAGGATCGAGATTTTGTAATTTCTCTTGAGCTATTTTTAATTTTTCCGCATTTATTTTTCCTCGGCCGGACAGAGTATTGACTTTAGCGTCGGATGGGAATGTAGAAACTCTCAGCTCCGCGTGTACTGAGTTGGAAGGAGTAAGTTTTCCCTCAATGACCGCTCCTCCGGGTTCCTGCTGATCCGGCTCGATATCGTTTGGACCTCGCGGGGTTGGGGCAGGAGGTGGTACGGGGGGAGGCGGATCGTTTGGACCTCGCGGTGGAGTTGGTCGTAGCTCGCCTCTTCCTCCCGGTATCGGATCTACTTCTCCTCGTCCTGTCGGTGGAACTTCTTCTTTCCCTTCTGTTCCTTCTACTCCCTCAAAAAGCAGTTTTGATTTGCAGTTGCCTTCATCGGGATCAGTAGCTAATTCCAGGGTAATTATGTTTTTGAGCGGGTCGATTTTTTCACCCCCGTTGATTGCCTGATACAAATCATCGGCACGCTGGTAGGCAAGCGCGAGGTCGAAGAGGCCTGCGGCATCGCAAAATGTCGATTCGTTGTTTGTTAAAAATGTTCTTAGGTCTGCGGGATTGTTAGCCGCTACCGTGTCGCGATAGGCTACGATCAGTTTTTCGTTGGCACTGATGAGTGCCTGAATTGTTGCAGGCTTGAATCTGTCTTTTCCGGCGAGAATTGCTTCGAAGGCTGCTGATTTTTTTTCATGCCATTTTTTTTGGTCAGGTGTGGTTCGTCTTTCCAGCTTGTTCAGATCGTGTCGAATGCCGTTGGTTCCACCGAGGTACACAAACCTGACGCCTTCTAATTTTCCTTCGCTTTTTGCTTGGATGATTTTGTCGATAATTGCTTTTCCGGGGCTTGAAATTCTATTTGGCTCATCGTGTTCCGTGAGATTGTAATTGTACATGGCGTCGCGAATCGCCTCGGGGGATTCACCAATAGCTGCCGCAATTTTATCGAGGGTTGCTTTTGAAATGTCTTCTTTTAGATCTTCGCGCTCTTTAGCTGCTTTTAATGCTTCGCGTTTTTTAGCTGCGTCGTCCTCCACGGCTGCTTTTCGAGAATCTTCTGCTGAAGCATCGGGTGGAGCATCTACTTTTGCCACGACTTCGCCTGCGTCTTCCTTGTGGCGTCGTTTGCTTTCTTTTCTATTATCTTCCGCCTCCTGCGCATGCGCTCCTAATTCATCCCTGTTAAATGCTCGTCTTTTTTCTATAAAATACGAGAAGGTCTGGGAACTATCGCGATAACGGTGCGTTGATTTTTTGGTAAACATGGTGCGACAGGTTTATGGTTTTTATTTCTGTTTATTATATCATTTTTAGCTTTATAAGTCAATTGATGGGGTGGTTTGGCTTGATCTAAAGCTAGGATACTCGTAGAATGCGTATCCACATGGATACACCGAAAATAGAACGGCTGATAGGAGAGCTCCTGAGCGCGATGGGGGAGGATGGAGCGCGGGAGGGGCTGAAGGAGACGCCGAGGCGGGTAGCCGAGGCGTATAAGACGCTTTTTTCGGGGTATGAGAAAAAACCTGAAGACGTTTTGACAGTCTTTGACGGTGAGGCCTATGACGAGATGATTGTGGCGAAACATATCGAATTTTATTCCATGTGCGAGCATCATATGTTGGCTTTTTTCGGAAAGGCACACATCGGATACATCCCTGATGGGAAGTTGATAGGACTTTCTAAACTTCCTCGATTGGTCGAAATATTCGCTCGCAGACTGCAAAATCAAGAACGCCTCACTTCACAGGTTGCTGAGGCTCTGATGAAACTTGTTGGAGCAAAGGGAGTTGGAGTCGTGATCGAGGCGCAGCATCTCTGCGTGATGTCACGTGGTGTGGAAAAGCAAAATAGCGTTGTCGTCACCTCGTCACTTCTCGGCTCATTCAAGAAAAATGACACAACACGCTCTGAGTTTTTGAGGTTGATAGGGAGGTAGCGCGTGGTATACTTTTTCCGATATGAGCTCCTTCCTGCCACGATCCATACAGAATCTGATTGATGAATTTTCCCGGTTGCCGGGTATCGGGCCGAAGAGCGCTGAACGATTAGCAATTCATCTCTTACACTCGCCGCATTCACGTATCAAAGACTTGGGTGATTCGGTGCTGAATATGAAAGATGGTGTTGAGTTTTGCTCAGTCTGCTGGCACTTGGCTGATTCAAGTATCTGTCGCATATGTAACGATGATGCTCGTACTCGCGATATTGTTTGCGTGGTGGAACAGGTACTGGATGTTGTAGCCATCGAGAAATCCGGTGCGTTCCGTGGCGTATATCATGTGTTACATGGCGTGTTGTCGCCCATTGATGGCATAGGTCCCGAGAGTTTAAAATTATATGAACTGGAAAAACGTGTTCGTGAAGGCGCTGTAAAAGAGGTTATTCTTGCGGTAAATCCAAGCGTGGAAGGCGAAACGACGGCGATGTATATTACAAAAATGTTGACCGGGTGTGATGTGCGAGTGACGCGTATCGCCCGCGGACTTCCCGTCGGTGGCGAGCTTGGTTACGCTGACGAGAGCACTATTTCCCGCGCGATGACGGGGAGGATGGGGGTGTGATGTCACAGGATGCATTCATAAAAAGTTCAGATTATTGTAATTGACGAAGATTATATCAGTCAGAAAATTTATATTATCCGCGGAAAAAAGGTTATGATGGATAGAGATTTGGCAACGATGTATGGAGTCGAGACGAAAGTTTTGAATCAGGCGGTGAGGCGAAATATACATCGTTTTCCTAAGGATTTTATGTTTAAATTATCCCTTAAAGAAGCCGATCGTCCAAGGTCACAATTTGTGACCTTGGAATCCGGAAAGAATGTGAAATATCGCCCTCTCGCCTTCACCGAACAGGGAGTCGCCATGTTATCAAGCGTTTTGAATAGCGATCGTGCTATCCAGGTTAATATACAAATTATGCGTATGTTCACGAGGCTGCGAGAGATGCTTGAGATGGCACGATAGGATTCAATCTTTCACGATAATGTTGAACCGTGTTGGTCCCGCGCCGGTCAGATATGTTTTTTTCGTTTTTTGGCTAGTTGACTCCATCGGAT
>CALREA010000024.1 GCA_943355055.1 Candidatus Peribacteria bacterium
CGGCTGGATAAGCAGCTGGAGGAATTTCCGCGACTGCGAAAAATGCTCTACTCAGGCGAGATCGGATGGGCGAAAATTCGGCTCGTAATCTCCATGGTGCATCAAGATGATCAGGAACGTTGGCTCAATCTGCTTCGTGATCTATCAAAACCGGCCCTTGAGATATATCTGCGCGATTTTCGTAAGCAAACGAATGAAGAAAATAATTTATTTTCAGAAATAGACATGCCGAACATTATGATAGGCATAGCTGAGACGAGTTGCATTTCTGAAGAAAACGCTAAAAAATCATACTTGCCTCAGAAAAGTGCCATTTTTGAAGCTGAAAGTTTTCCCGGGAAAACTTGTGAGTCAGAAAACAAAAACAATATAGAGCAAATCGAATCAGAAAAGATACGTTCCGAGGAGCAAGGAATGGGAATAGGAGAGCCATCAGAATCATCGCCAAAGAAACAGGAACTTTTTTCAAAGCGAGAGAAATTTTCATGTATCATCAATCAATGGCTGGGTGCTCAACTTCGCCTATTCCGGAAAAAACTGGAAAAAGAACAGAAGAAGTGGATCAACTGGGAGGATGTATTGGCAGAGCTACTTAAAAACACGATTTCATAAACAAAAAAGAGCCGCCCAGTAGCGGACGACCCTTTAAACATCCAAACATGTTAATTCAAAACAACTCAGAAACACATTTTAATTCGCACCAACTCGCGCAAAAACACGTCTCGCGACAATCAACAATCTTCACCCCTACTTCAACGCCTCCATAATGCTCGGAATACTCACATTCATTCCCGGGCCCATCGTCGTGGCCAAACTCACTTTCTGCAAGTAGGTGCCCTTGATCGAGGCGGGCTTCACATCCATAATTGACTTCATGAGAGAGAGGAAGTTTTCTTCAAGAGCCTTCTCGCCAAATGAGACCTTTCCGAACATGTTGTGGATAACGGCAAACTTATCGACACGGAACTCAACCTGACCCTTTTTGATCTGTTCGATAGTCTTTGTAATTTCCGTAGTAACCGTACCGGCCTTCGGGTTAGGCATCAGGCCCTTCTGACCCAAAATCTTCGCGACTTTACCAAGGGATTTCATCATATCCGGTGAAGCGACAGCAACATCGAAGTCCAAAAATCCCTTCAAAATTTTCTCGATAAGCTCCTCATTTCCAGCCTCGATAGCACCGGCTGCTTTTGCCTCCTTTGCCTTGTCTTCGGTAACAAACGCGATGACACGAACCGTCTTACCGGTTCCATGGGGTAACGCAACCGTAGATCGAACGTTCTGGTCGGACTTCTTTGGGTCAATACCCATCTTGGCGTGAACTTCGACAGATGCATCGAACTTAACAGGAGATGTTTTTTTGAGCATCTCGATGGCCTCTTTGACGTCATATATTTCTTTCGTCACCATGGCCTTGGCGGCGAGATACTTCTTTCCATGCTTCTTAACCATATAAAAGGGTGTTAGTGGTACAAACGGCCGAAGCCTCCCACGAAATAAATTTATTCAGTTTTCTTGTTATCGCGCTGGATGACGAACCAGTGATACATCCAGATAGGTAATCCGATAATCATTCCGGCGAGCCCTTCCGCGATGGCACGCCTTTGCTCATTCTTCTGCTGCTTTTTCTGCTCCTCCTCTTGATCTTGTACGCAGTCTTTGTAGGTCTGACTATTCACGTCGACAGCCGCAGCGCTCTCAGCGGGCGCAGGAACAGGCATAGTCGCTTTCGCGCCATAATAACTACCTCCGAGATAATTCGGGTCCCTACAAACCTGCTTGGAAGATACGCCATAATAGTTCACATCAACATTGAGGAGTGCCTTCAGCCCCGTATTCACCAATCCGATTCCTCCAACGAGAAAAACAACAAGTCCGATAAGCGAAACAAGGTAGAGGTATACCAAACGAATAATTTTCCACTTGTGCGTCGTTGCTTCCATAGAAGATAAAATTAAACGGTCTCAACTTCAACACCCATATTTCGTGCCGTACCGGCGATGATGCTCATGGCGGCCTCGAGACTGTTCGCGTTCAGGTCGGGCATCTTGGTCTCGGCAATCTCCTTGAGCTGAGCCTGAGTGATCTTGCCTACCTTTTGTTTGTTCGGAACAGGGGATCCCTTCGCAATGCCAAGCGCCTTGCAGATAAGGTTTGAAGCGGGAGGTGTCTTGGTGATAAATGTGAAGCTGCGATCTTCATACACCGTGACAACGGCAGGAATGGTCATATCTCCCATAGCCTTGGTGCGGGCATTGAACTGAGTACAGAAATCCTGGAGATTCAGACCGTGGGGACCGAGAGCGGTACCAACCGGTGGTGCAGGATTTGCCTTGCCGGCAGGGATTTGGAGCTTAACGAGAGCCTTGATTTTTTTCACAGGAGCCATAAAAATTTTCAGTCAAAGATAAAAAAGTGCAGTGTATTTTTACAGGAACTTGCAGGGATTTGCAAGCCATTATTATCAAATTAGGACATCAAAAACTCGATAAACTTTTTGAAAAACTCATGGCTCGCCTTTGGATACGAGAAAGAGTAGACCCGATTACCCGATAAAGTGGTCAAGAAAGCCGTCCCCAAGCGCTTCGAGTCGTTCAGGTAGAAAGAACCCTTCCCAAATGAATTAGTCTCATTCAGCTTTACGATAGGCGCGTAGAGCGAGGCTTTTTGGCGCAAATTCTCATAGAACGTCTTCGCACGGGTAGCGTCAGCGAGAAGATACTCACTAATAACTCCATACACATTTTTACCATCGGTCAGGTGAAATCGAACTTTGGAAAGATTGACTGAGTCGCTCAGATCCAGGAGCTGGAAGAGAAGCCCGTCAGCGCTGACACGTTCAAGTCGCATACCGTCAAAGCCCATCTGAACGAGGTGCTGCTCAGTAATTTTCTCTATTTTATAGCCGGAAGTGTCTAGAAAGGACGAAACCTCGGATGCAGACGGAGCGGAGACAGGAGGTGGAGCGTCAGGGTCGGTCGGCGGCAAGGCGGCGGGGGTGTCAGTGGCAGTTGCCTTCTCGGGTGCCTGAACCAAACCACCATCCGATGAAGAAAACGGATCGGGTGGAGTGATATTCTCAGCCAAAGATTGCTTGATGGCGCTAGGAGGAATAACGGAACTCCATCCGGTCTTGAGTTCGTTATTCGTCAAAAACTCTGCCAAAAGCGTAACGACAAGAACAGAGAAAAAGATGGTGAAGACGGTTGTTTTTTGCATGAGGTGAGGGGATGAAAAAACTATTTCTTGCGAACTTGCGTGAAGTCGAGCTCGACAGGAGTTTCGCGACCAAAAATGCTAATGAGTATCTTGACCTTGCCCTTTTCTTCATCAACTTTAGTAATGATTCCATCGTAGTTAACAAACGGTCCTTCAAGGATGACAACATGGTCGGTAACTGAGAAGTCGATCTTGAATTTTGGCTCAGCCTCGCCCATTCTACGCTTGATGACTTTGAACTCATCCTCGGAAACAGGGATGGGCATCGTGCCTCCCGCGCCGACGAATCCGGTAACATTCGGAGTATTTCGGACAACATACCACGACTCATCACTCACGATCATATCGACAATGACGTACCCCGGGAAAATTCGCTTTTTAATCGTTTTCGGTTCACCTTTTTTAATAATAATTTGACTTTCTTCCGGCACGACAACATCAAAAATAAAATCCTGCATTCCAAACGTTTCCACGCGCTGCATGAGAGACTCTTTCACCGCATGTTCGTATCCCGAATAGGTGTGAATCGCGTACCAATGTCGACCAGTGTGCTGTGCTTGTTTAGCCATAAAAAAAGAAAATTATCGAATGTTGAGTAGATACTGATAACCCATATTGAAGCCATAATCCAGGATGGCGACAAAGATAGCTGAAACCAAAACAAAGCTGAGGACAATACCGCACAACTTGATGGCCTTATTCCGTGTAGGCCACGTTACGCGCTTGAACTCCTCGTAACTCTCACGGAAATAGGTGGTAAGAGTAGTAAGAACGGTGCTTTTCATACATAAATGAGTTAACGAATGAGAAATGGACGTTGAGCCATGAGAGAATACCTCAAAAAAGCCTTCTCGGCCAAAAGAGATACTACCAGCTTGTAGGGGATTTGCAAGGAAAAGTGAGGAAGGCGGAAGGTACGTGGCAATTTGAGCATGAGGGGAGTTATCGTAAAAGGTGCGCAGCTTTGATAAGTGGAAAAGTCTGGCATGCCAGAGTTTCTCATATAGTAGCCATTATAAATAATAAGCCTGTTGTTGACTTAATCTGCTGATATTCTTTAGTCGAGCAATTTCCCCAGGGAAACTCTTGCTAGAGCTCGCCGGCGAAATTTTCAGCCTTGATAGTGCCAAATTTTGGCAGATAATATGATTAGAGACTTTTACAATAAAAAGTCAAGGTAGTGATTTTTGAAAAGACCCCAGTTTTTCCAACACGTAAATAACGGCTAAAAAAGCCATCATAAAAGGCGCGGCATTTGACTTTTATATCTCATCTATTGTAATCTGTAATTTCGGCGCCGAAATTTTCAGCTTTAAAAATACCTATTTTTCAAATATAAGATTATTATGAACTCATATATGGAAACGTCAAGTCACCAATTTTGTGAAAACCGGGGTCTTTTCAGGGTGATTTCACGAAAACTAGGGGTTTTCAGATGGTTCTGTTAGACAACCTGTCAGACAGCCCTGCTTTACACATGATCAAATTCATGATACAATAACAAGAAAACATAAAAGCCAAAACCCTGTCTATATGTCTCGCGAACAAAAATCAGAGGTGTATCGCAATCTGCGACAAATAGGACTGATGACGGTCCTTCTCACGCTCGTGCTACTGATGGTGGATGGTGCGATCGCGGCGGAAACACTGAACAGTAACGCACTCCCGCTTGGCGCAGTGCAAACATTTAGCGGAGGGGGAGACGCGCTGGTCGATGACCCGGGTGGCACAACCATCGTCGAATCCCTCGTCAATCTCGTCGGAGGATTCACGAGCACCGACGGCGGAGTCGTGGGGAGACTGCGTGGCATCATGGCAGCGGTGGCCATTGCGATGGTTATATATTCTTGTCTAAAAATGCTCCTCGCGCAGGGGGAAGAATCAAAAATTACATCCGCGAAAAAAGGCATATACATGGGCGTTCTTGGACTTCTGATTATCAGTCTCGCGGGTGAAGCGACGAAGATCCTCTCGGTCAACAAGGACGCGGCACAGGCCATAGCCATCAAGGGCGGGGGGACGCTGGCCTGCTCGTACGCGAATACATTTCTCGGCGGCGGGGGCAGCTCCACAGGTACCGAACTTCTCTGTCGGGTGAATCTCTTCAACTCGACGGTAAAATTAGTGATTACATTCTTCAAATATCTCATTTCCGGCATCGCCGTCTATGAAATTATCTCATCCGCGTACAGAATTATTACGTTGGGAAGTGAGTCGAGCAATTTGGAGAGGGACAAGAAGAACCTCATCTTCGGAGCGGCGGGACTTGCAATTATTATTTTCTCGGAATCAATTATTTCAAAAGTATTTTATAAACTTAATTTCAAGCACTACAGCCAGCTCGAGGGGGTGCAGCAGAAGATTGATATTTCAGAGGGAGCCAAGCAGATCGCCTCGGTGGTGAATCTGGCGGTGAGTATCGTCGGACCGGTGCTGATTACGATTATTATCGGAGCGGCGATTATGTACATGACGAGCGGAGGCAATGAAGAAAAGCAGACACAGGCAAAACGCGCTATTGGATTTGCCGCTATCGGCATGCTGGTGGTATATGGCGCGTTTGGCTTGGTATCGACGGTAATCAGCGGACAATTTCAATAAAAAAATATGCTCAAAAAAATACTGCCAACGCTTCTGATGACCCTTGTCATGGTAACCATGCTCGCGCTACCGCAGATGGGAGCAGCGCAGTTTGCCGGTCTGGATGAGATAGTGGGACAGACGGGCCTTCCATCAGAAAAAGACTTCCTGCCTCGCGGTACGACGCCGGGAAACGATCAGGGTATTAATCATCTCGAGGGGCTGATTTTGACCGTGGTGGATTTGGTGAAATATCTCATTTACGGAATTGCAATTTTTCTCATGGTATTTCAGGGATTCAAGCTGATTATCGCGGGAAAAGATATCGATACCTTCAGTGACGAAGCGAAGAAAAACGCGAAGTATAGCCTGATGGCGATCCTCATTGTTTTTGTGGCGGATACGGCGGTGAGGAAAGTATTTTTCCCGGAAAGCGGTGCGATATTCGAAAATAACGGGGCGAATATCGCGCTCTATGGAGCGGAAGGAATCGTACAGATACGATCCATCTACAACATCATGGCCTACCTCACAGGTGCCCTCGCCCTCGCCACTATCATTTTCAGTGGCGTGGGTATGTCGATGAGCGCGGGAAGCGAAGACGCTTTCAAAAAACATCAAAACAGAATTCTCTGGGCGCTCGCCGGACTTCTGCTGGTTGGTATTGCCGAATTTGTAGTGAAGGATGTACTTTTCCCTGATCTGGGAACAAAACTACCGAACATCGGCAAGGGAATTCTGCTCGTGAAAAAATTCACCAACTTCATGTCAGGATTCGTAACGACGATTTCATTTATGGTGATTCTCTATGGTGGATATTTGTATGTGTTGGCCGCAACCAGCGAAGAAAATATCGAAAAGGCGAAAAAAGCGATCATCAGCGGTATCGTGGGAATACTTCTTTCGGCCGCGGCGTTTGGGTTGGCCACGACACTCATCAAAACAGATGACAGCGGACCTACCATTGCTCCAATCGGACAAGCGCCGGCCGGAATAGGTCAAGTAGCTTTACCTACAAAATAAAACAAATAAACGGTCAAACAAAGACGATGGAAGATAAAGCCGAAACGGTGTATAATACAATGAAACAAAACAAAAATGAATATGACAACAAATAAACCAGGCATCTTCAAAAAAATAATCATCGGGATGATGATATCAACGATGTTCTTCGGGTCGGTATCGATGGCGATCGCCGATATACTTCCAAAAGGAGTAAGCGACGTACTGTCGGGAGTGGTGGATAAGATGTTTGTCACAGATGAATCCGGAGGGATGGTTTCGCTCACCGATTTCAAGGGAGGCCTCGAGGCACCATCGACGGAAGGATATGACAAAAAATTGGTAGAGGTAACCTCGGCCAGGGAATTTATCGTAAAAATTATCAAGTATGCCTTAAGTTTTCTCGGACTGATCGCGGTGGCGATTTGTATCTATGGTGGCGTGAGAGTGCTCACCTCGGTTGGAGAACCGGAAGGCGTAGAAAAGGGAAGAAAAGCAATTACCTACGCGGTGATTGGTATTATCGTGATTATGGCATCGTACGCGATCGTGAATACGGTATTGCAGGCGCCTGGTGGCGCTCCTCAAACAGCGCAAGTGCAAACGCCAGGATTAGCCCCAATTGCCGGGAAAAATACTCAAGCGGCGAGAGTATACAATCTCGTACTGAACATTATTAAAGCATACCAAAATTATTCACAGAGTGTTATCGCTATTGAAAGTATTCAGCAGGGCATGGAGAGAATATGGAACGGTGCACCATTCAGTGAAGTAAACGCGGCATCAAAAACAATATCACAAATCGAAACGGCATATGCCTCAATTGCGGATACGCTGGCCATAGTGGCGAGCCGCAGTGCCGACCTCTCCGTGCTGGCCGACATGGTGCAGTATCAGAAACTTTTTGTAAAACAATGGATCGACACACGTAGACAAGAAGTGACAACGACGAAAGATTTTGCAAGCTATAGCAAAAACTTCACGACAAAATATAATGAGTTACTGATAGGGATGAGAGATGGATCGTATGATTTGAGTGGCTCAAAAGTGAGTATCGGTATTAGCGCGATGAGAACACAACTCGCGAGTGATTTCGATCTTCAAATGGACAAGGGGTCAAAGGAGCTGAAGGACGTGAAGACAAGTCTGTCGCAGGCGGATGGAACCCTGACGATCACCGATGCGGGAAGAGCAATATTCGAAAAACTCTACGGATCAAATCTCACGGCACCGGACATGATTCTCCAATTGAAAAAAGACAAAGTTTCGCCGGTAGATAGCAAAAAAACACTGAAAGATTTGGCGATTAACTTAGGTGGCCTCTATGAAATTCTGAAAGACCTCAAGGGCATTGACGCGAAATTAACCGCGAATATCAGGGAGGGAAATGCTCCACTTATCGTGACATTCAAAACACAGGGCTCAAAGGATCCGTCAAATCTTTCTATCACGGATGAGAACGTCTTCTGGGATCTGGATGGGGATGGTAATTTCGGCAAGACGGGAAAAGAGAAAAACAGTATGGATTGTATTGAGCCGAAATCAGCGGTAGCAACGTGTATTTACAAGAAGCCGGGAACGTATCGCGTGGCCGTAAAAATCAGAAGCGCCTCACCGGATAATAGTGTGATCGAGGGGGTTCAGTATGTGGATATCAAAGTGAATCCCGCGCGCGCTCGATTTAATGTGCAGCTCATCTCGACGAATAATAATCACGAAGCAGTGATTCCGATTACCGCCTACGACAAAAACGGTCTGCTCAAAATCGACCGCGCGCGCGTCCAGCTCGCCTACAGTGAGATTCAAAAGAGTTTGAAGTTCAGCGCCACCGGTACGATTTCAGGAGATACGAGCAAATTGGATGATGGTGCCGATCTCGCGAAACAAACACAGGACACGATTCAACGCGTGAAGTGGTCGTTTGGAGATGGTTCGGAAATCGATGATTCTCCCGCGGAAAATCCAAACATTCTCGTGGTGGATCACCCATACTCCAAAAAAGGAAACTATCAGGTCACCCTGGAGGTAACAGGAAAAGACGGTATCATCGACCGAAAGATATTTGCCGTACAGGTGGCTGATATTTCCGCCATCATCAATGTGACGCCGGGATATACCGCGAAGGTAAACTCTCCGATCACGTTCACGAGCTCAGTAACCAGCGATGGAAGTCGTGTAATTGTGACGGAGTGGAGCTCTACTCCCGACAACGACAAGCTAAAGAGTAAGCAGCCACAGTTCTCCGCGGCCATCGACAAGCCTGGAATTTATTCAGTGGAACTTCGAGTGCAAAATGAAAACAAGAGTGAGGCGATCGACAAGATCGATATCACGATCGAATCCAACCCACCGGTTGCGAAATTCACGACCCTAGCCCCCGTGGCATCCAGACCCGCGGAAATACTCCTCGATGGATCGGGATCCTATGATCCGGACGGAGTAAGCGCGAAAATTCTTTACCAATGGAAATTGGAAGGCGAGGAAAACAAAGACTACAAAATTCTCGATGGAAACGAGACGAACAAGACAATGTTGATTCAGTATCTCGCTGTGGGCGATCACAAAGTAGAATTAACGGTGGAGGATGAAAACGAACGTGGAAAAACATCCAAGGCTGTAGCGACGATCAATATCAAGTCGCTCCTCGACATGGTGTGGCTGCCGGCAACACAATCAACAGGCATACTCGATGCTTCGGGAGAAGCACAGGTCACGCTGGCAATTCAGAGTAATAATGGAAAAACATACTCATGGGACTTCGGCGACGGAGAGGTGGAGGATGGCGTATTTACCACAACCGAAGCTCAGACGAAACATATATACAAAAAAGCCGGAGTCGTCACGGCATTCGTGACCATCAAGGATGATACTGGCAACATCCTCAAAATGTCTCGCAGAATATCCATCGGATCCGGCGACGCGCCAATTATCTCCACGCAAATACTTGTGAACGGTCAGGAGCCGGAGAACGTACAGATGTTTACCATTAATAGAAAGGATGTGATTACCTTCGACGCTTCGTCATCGAAAAATCGGGACGGCACGGCGCAAAACCTGGACTACTCATGGGACTTCGGTGATGGCAAGAAAAGCACCAAGTCATCCGCGACCTACTCATACAAAACACTCAGTCCGAAAGATACAGGGTATTTCACAATAAAAGTAACGATTACAGACAAGCTTGATCCGACGAAAAAATCGGAAGATACATTCAAGATCAACGTCGTATCCCTCAAGCCTCAATTAAAAACGCTTCTAGTGATTCCTCTCTCGGCAGAGTTCGAAACACCAACGCGCGTGCAGCTGAAGGCTATTGAAGCCAAAGCTCCTGAAGGATCCATCGTATCCTATAGATGGTGGTACTACGATCCAAAGGACAATACGAATGAGCTGGGGTCACAAATCACCACGACACCGGAAACGACACTAACGATCGGGACAAAGGGCGAAGAAGGTGAGCAGGTTACCTATGCCTTCCAGGTGGAAATGCGAGATAGCGAGAATCAAACGATCACGGCATCCGATATACTGGGGGCGCAAAACCTCCCGACACTCACGGTGACAAACGGCGCCAACAAGCCGCCAGTCGCGGAAATTATCGTCAACAAGACATCGGTAAATGCCGGTGAAGCCATTACATTCACCTCAAACTCAAAAGATTCCGATGGTAAAATTCTCTCCTATATATGGGACCTCAATGGTAATGGTTTCCAGGATGATGAACCGACCACAAAATCCAGCGTGGTGAAGACCTATGATGCCGTGGCGCCGAATGGAATCAAAGTCCGCCTGAAGGTACTTGATGACAGTTACGCCGAAGGCACCTCACCTCCACTCACCATATATATAACATCCAAAACAATTCCGCCGAAGGCACTATTCACCGCGACGCAAAAAGACGGAACCATGGAGGTATCATTTATTGGCACGACAACCGTTGATCCTTCACTGACCCTCAGCGAAACGATCTGGGATTTCGACACCGCGTCGGTGTATAACTCCGCCGACTCGGATGGTAATGGGAAAAAAGATGACGACAAAGACGCGACGACAAAAGACGCCTTGTATACCTACGCAGCCCCGGGTACGTATTATGTTCAACTCTCGGTGAAGGATTCTGGAGGAATTACAAGCGTGGCTAAGTTACCGATCGTTGTGAAGCCGGTAGTGCTAAAATCGGCATCAGGAGCGCCTGTATTTGCCTCGCCTACTTCTTCTTCTTCTTCCGGCTCAGTAAAGGCCGTACTCAAAACCATTCCGGGAAGAGACCTCATGGATAATAAGATTCACCTCATGGGCGAATCGGGAAATGTCACGGTAGATTATTCAGGATCGCAAGGACCGATTACGAAATATGTGATAGACAAAAATATAAATTTCGATACGAATAGTGACGGCATCACGGATAACGATCAGGACTACACGGCACTATTGCCGGGAAAGTGGCCGGTGAATATGGAAAAATCATGGGGAAAAATCGGCATCAAGCTCACGGTATATGACAAGGATGGAAAATCCTCATCGGATACGGCAGATGTTATTTTTGAAAATCCTCTCGCCTCGGGCGCGAACAATGTCTTCGCCATTCCGGGCGCATTCCAACTGGTCGGTAGTCTTGCGAGCATGTTCGGATTTGGTATACTGAGTTACAGAAGTAGAAGGAATAGACGTGCGTAGCATGTCGGATTCCGTTCCCATTTTCTCACACGATAGTCTAACCCTCACCAAAATATACATGCCTGAAAATCCTCCCGTAAACCCCGTGTCACCCACAGTCGTAATCCCTGCGGCTCCCGCAGTTCCACCGACTTCAGCCGGAACAACTCCGGCAGTACCGGTCGAATCAGCCGGATCAAAAATAAAAAAACTCCTCTTCCTCGTAATAGGAGGCGCTCTGGTAGTATGGGGAGCGATGGTGGGAATCGGCATGTCGATGATAGGCGAAGGGGGCAAGGGAAGCGGCCTCGCAGGCTTGCTCGGCCTCCTCTCCACCACCCCAAAAATCGCCATCAATCAATTTGGAATGTTCGTAACGATGTTTTTTGCCGCCCTCGCGCTGGTACTTTTCATCTACTTCATTATCTATCTCATTCTCAACGGAAGAACGCTGCCAACCGACCCACTCAAATCAGGGAGAAAAGTAAAAACTATTCTTTCAGGAATCGCTCTCGTGGCTACCGTGATCGGCTGGTTTGTATCGTTTATATTCATCAGCGCACGCGCCGAGACATTTTCAGATTCAAATATGAAACCGGCCATCGTAACATCCATCCCAACCATTGGCGTATCTGCCCCGGTAACCATCACATTTGATGCGACAGGATTCGGTTCTCGGATCAATGTCCAGAAATACAGAATCATCTCCTATCTTTGGGACTTCGGAGACAACTCGACCGGAACAGGCGTGACGGTATCGCACGAGTACATCGACAAAGGAAGGAACAACGGGAACTTCACGGTAGCACTCGAGGTCACACTGCAGGACTCCTCGGGCAGTCAGACGGTGAACAAGGATAACAAAATCACGGTATCAGTAAAAAATGTGAAACCGACCGTTATTTTCAACGCAACTCCGGAGAAGGGTGCGACACCGCTCACCGTATCATTCGACGCGTCCGATTCCAAAGACATCGACGGACAGATTACCAAATACGAATGGGATCTGAACGGCGACGGCAAGTTCGACGAGGGCACGGCGAAGACCGCGAACTACACCTACACAACCAACGGAAAATACGAAGTAGGATTGCAACTTACCGACAATAGCGGCGATACAAATGTCGCGAAACGAACCATCGACGTATCGGACGTATTCGCAGTCAAGGCATCGTTCGAGGGAACAGCAGAGCCAAACGGGAAGTTCTTGGTAGGAAAGTCATACATCTTCGACGCGATAAAATCCTCCAGTCCGAATGGGAAAATTACCCAATACAGTTGGAATTTTGGAGACAACTCCGGTTCGCAAAAAGGTCGCAACATCAGCCACGCTTTTCAGGCCAACGGAACGTTTGAAATTTCCCTCACGGTAACCGATGAGGTTGGTGCATCAGCAACAAAAACGAGAAAAATATCCGTAGGCGACACATCCAAAACGCCACTCTCAAATATCGTCACTACGCCGGCACTGGTAAAAGGAAAAGTCAGTGGAACCGCGCCATTCACCGTGAAATTCGACGCATCCAAAACGATCGACCTGAATAATGACATCGTCGAGTACGCATGGGATTTCGATGGAGATGGTAACGCCGACAAATTCGGAGAGTCCACCACCAATATCTTCCCGGAAAAAGGAACCTATACTGTGGGGCTGACCGTAACCGATTCACAGGATAACGAGGTGAAATCATCCGTCATCATAGAAGTCACCGCGCCCGGACTTCAGGCAAAAATGAACGCCACACCTATCACGGGAGTAGTTCCACTCACCGTGAAATTTGACGCATCGGCATCTACCTATCTCGATGGTCAGGTGATTAGTTACAACTGGGACTTCGGTGATGGCACGCCAAAACGTCAAGACGCCGCCAAGATCAGCTACAAATATCAAAAGGTCGGTACCTACACCGCCACCGTTACCGTAATTGGAAACGACGGGAAAAAAGCCACGGACAAACAAACGATCACCGTCCAAAACATCCCTGTTAAGGCCTGCTTCACGGCCAATAGAAAAGAAGCGGTAGCCCCGAGCGACATCGTCTTCAACGCCAACTGCTCTACCGGTACGATTGCGAAATACAATTGGGACACCGATGGAAACGGCCTGTACAACGACGACGCCGGTCCGCAAATCACCAAGACATTCGACAAGGAAGGGACCTACACGATCGGACTCGAGGTCACCGACACGCAGGGCGTGGTGGATACACTCACTGATACGATTACGATTACCGCGCCGTAAATAGTTTTGCGCTGCGCTCGTAACTTTCCGCCCTTCGCACGTTACGCTTCCACAATTAACCGGTAACCCTCGCCAACAATGCTCTCCAACGGACAAAAGCTCTTCGCAAGAATCTTCGGCGCCATCGCCCTCCTCGCTCTCATCTTCACGATGCTCGCCCCGCTGGTAGCGGGGAAGTAATATGCTGCAAGTCATGCTGCGGCCGTAGTTTGCTTCGCGACCGTACTGCGCAACCGTAGTTTGTTGCACTCCTCTGCATGGACCTCCACCCGTTGCGCATTTCCGCATCGCGCCATATGATGCAACCACGAATTTTTACGTTGCATTTTTGGCTTATTTCTGATAATATTCAGGCACATCAGCGTCAGCGGCAAAGAGCTCCAACACAAAAGAAAGGCCCGCGAAAATAGTGATCACGATCAAGCATTTGATCGATCGAACACGTGTATTTTCCTAACCTTTCTTTGTATATGTGGACGCCAAAATCACCGGACATCTCACCGCGATACTCCAACTGGTCGGACGAAAAAATTCTCTCAACCTGTTTTTATTACGGCGAAGAAGCGCGCGCATGGCGAAATAAATTCCTTGGCATGCTCCCCGAAATCCAACGACGAAAATTATACGAACAAAAAGGGTTCGATTCGATCCGTGAATTCGCCTTCAAAATAGGCGGAGTAAGCGATGAGCAGGTTAAAAATATCATACGTCTCGAGGAGCGATTTCGTGAAACGCCCCTCCTCCATGAACTTCTCGTGAGTGGAGAGGTAAGTATGCACAAAATGGAGCGCCTCACCTCGATCGCCGAGCCACACAATGAGGATTTTTTGGCCAAATCCACGATCCGAACTACCTCGCCCCTCTCTGCATACAGCATCACGAAATCGCCCCCAAGGGACACTTCTGCTGAGGCGCGCATGCAATTGATGTGAAGGTGCAGAAAATAAAAAAACAGCCTAAAAATTTTCGTGAGTAATCGCACGGCGCTCGCTTATACAACTTTCTCAAACTTCGGCACCCCATTCCAAAGCTGCGACTACCCCTTCTCAAAGCCAATCAAATGTGATATACTAACAAGAAGCTAAAAATAAACACCAAACCAATGGCAGGCGAACAAAACGAACAGAATCAGCAAGACGGATCGTTTCAGCTAAACCGGGACCTCTCATCGGCTCAGATTCCTGAAATTCCGCAGGCGGAGCAGATTCAATATGCCACACAACAGCCATTACGAAATACCGTTTATACCTACGGTACAAGCATCGAGCCGGTCAACCCATCCGCTCTCCCTGAAAAGCTCAAGCGATTCTTCACCAAACCTCTCGGCAAAATCATCCTCTTTACCGTTCTTTTTCTAGGTATCGCCGCCATGATTATGTACTCCACCAATTCGGTGGGACTGCAGGGGTCGTTTAATTCTAGCATAGAAGTGCCTCCTCAAGAAAAGAAAGAAGTAGATAAGCCCGCTGCAGCAACACCCGCAGCAGACTCACCGGCAGCCCCAGTCGTCACCTCGATTGAACCAACAAGTATCAAGCCGGGAGCCACCGACTCGCCCATTACGCTCAAGGGAAAAAATTTAGCCTTTCTCAATGCGAATCCAAAAGCGATTACATCGAATAGTGATACTATCATATCTGCGGGATATACGGATAACGTATCGCAAGATGGGACATCGATACGAATCTTCGTGAATGTGAAAAAAGATGCCTCTGGACCAACAAAAGTCACGATCAAGAACGATGCAGGGGGTAGCGCAGACTTTACCATCAATATTGACGGCGCACCAACTCCACCTTTGGCCACAAACCCAACGATTACATCCATCGTGCCGGACACGATCAAGCCGGGAGATAGTGATAAGGGAATCACGCTTACGGGAACAAATCTTGCATTTCTTTCACAAAATATAAAAGCGATTACATTTGATGACCCATTGGTCGCATCTGCAGGATATACAGACGGTTTCATCGATGGGAAAATCGGACACATTTTTCTCAATGTTGACAAAAAAATAACTGAAGGAGCAAAAAAGATAACCATCACCAACGATAAAAATGAGAGTGCAAGTTTTTCAATCAATATCAAATCAGCCTCTTCGCCAAAACCCCAAAACACCCCTCCACTCGCTCCAACATGGACCGCTCCAGCGGCAGCAGCTGAACTTTCACTGACGGATCTTGCAAAAATACAATTCACCTGGACAGCCGGCGTAGACGCAGACAAATCTCCATCGCCGACACCAAATTATCAATTCGCCATTATCAAAGGCGAACTTACCGATCAACAGGAAATAACAACTATATTTGATACGACGAAAACCACCGCGACCGCGGCAAACGAAAAATTTGGCTTCGCGTGGTTTGTGAAATGGACGGAAAAAGCTCCGCAGGAAGAAATTCAGAAACTTCTCGGACTGACAAACTGTGTCAACGATATTGGCAACAATAATTTTGCTTATTTTTGTAATAAATTCATGGTTCCTGCGAAAATTTTATCCACCATGAAAGAAGGACAGAAGTATACGGCTATCGTGCAGCAGGGGGATGGTGATGTAGGTTCAGCCTACGCCACTACCGTCTTCTCGATAAAAAAACAGGAGGACTGTCCGACCGATCAGTATTACATCAAAGATTCCAAGAACGCAGGGTGCAAGAAAATTCCAAGTTTCAAAGGTGCATTTGTGCAGACAGGATTCATCTGCGGTCTCTACAAAACCATTCTCGACAACAAAGAAAATAGTTACCGTATCAACACGGAAACAAAAGCCACACTCAAAACAAATCTCGACACGCAATGTACCAAAAAACCTGACGCCATAACCAACACCTGTCTCACGAAGATGACCTATATTCCGTCAGGGAAAACACTTTGCGAGCCGCTGAAAATTATTACCGACCCGATCCTTGCAAAAGACGTTTGTGATCAGTACATCGCCGAGAAAAATAATAAATCTCTCTCCGCCGATACCGGCAAGCAAATCGCGACGATCATGGGAGCTCAGTGTAAGCCGAAACTATGCCCTACCGGAAAATTCCTCAACGGTCTACTGGTACCTGACAACTGCGTTGATGTGATTTCATTCCCGACAAAACTTTCAGACTACGAGGTTACAAAATCCTGCAACACCCTGAAGGCAATTTCAGATGCCGTCACCGCGCTGGCGACCTACCAAATCGATCAGGCAACATTTGATATGATAAAAAAAGTGTCAAAAAGTGACGACTGCGCGCAGAAATTTCCTGCCGCCGATGTGAAAGACCCACTCAAGAACCCATCCAATAATTCGTCTGTCGAAAATAACAAAACGATCTGCGAAAAAGGATTCTACTTCGAAGGCAAAGATTGTAAAAAGCTTCCAACGCTTACATCCGCCTCCCTGGCGGAAATTGATTCCAACTGCAAACTCTACTCCGATCTCCTCTCAGGAAAAACAGATGGGAAATTGGAACCATCTACAAAACTTCAGATAAAGGAACTGGCAGGCAACGTGTTGTGTGAACAGGCGACAAAATACACGGCGGACGACGATACCTCAACCGCCCCTCCATCACCAGGATCTGCCAAGAAATCATTCAATCAATCCACTGCTAATGACGACACCTCAACCGCTCCTCCATCACTCGGCATGGCAACGAAGAAAACAGTCGTACAGGAACCGAAATTGCAGCCAACACTCCAGCCGGTGCAATCCAATGTATTGGACTCGTTGAATGAAGCACCGCCATCGCTGAGCTACTCACCGCCGAAACCAAAAGTTGCTCCAACGTTGCCCGCTGCATGGACGACTACGCCAAAATCGGCTACACCCGCTGCCACGTACACGCCCCAAACTCCGAAATACTACGAACCTCTCCCGGCCACCCAGACCACGAATTATCAGCCGACCCATCCCGTTGCCGGCTCGTACATCCCTCGATCAACCGCCAAAACCGGACCGGAAATATGGATCTATTCATTTGGTCTCGCATTTGCTACTATAGGAGCACGAAAGTGGAAAAATAGACGCTAAGTGTCGGATCCTGTTCCTCGGATAACCCCTTATACAAAAACTTTTATTACATTATATATGGACACAAATCCTCTACAGCCTGAACCTACACCGGTATCCCAACCGGTCGAGCCGCAGCCTGAACCAACGCCGGTATCACAGCCTGAACCAACACTTCCGCCGCCGGTCCCTACAGAGACCGCGCCCGATGCTACGATTCCATCGGTTCAACCCGCGCCCGGCACACCAAACCTCGTCCTCGTCCAACTTCCCATCTGGCAAAATCCCCGCATGTATATTGCGGCCGCGGCCGCCATCATTATCATTGTCGCTGGAATATTTCTCTCCAAGGGAAGCGGACTCAAGGGCTCATTCGACAACTTTGATCCGACCCAGGATTTCAAAATTCAGGCCTTCACCATTTCGCAACCTGCCGATGGCTCATTCGAAATTGGATATAAGATAGATAAAAAAGCATCCAACCTCTTCATGGCTATTACGAAGCCAACCGAAGACGATCTTCCTGAAAACGACGAAATGATCAAACTCATCGCGCTCGCGGATGCGGATCTCTCAGCAGGGGAGCACAAGATTCAGCTAACGACTGATGATCTAAAAGCTGCATTCACCGCCCCAACCGGAACCTACCGTTTCCAAATTATCGCCTATAACAACAGTGACGAAATCACCGATTTCAAGGCCGAAAAACGCACCGTAACCGTGGACGCCAAGGGCGTAAAATTAGTCGCTCCGGCGAAGTAGTACATCCGGTGAAATAGTGCGCGGAAGTAGTGCGCGTTGGTTGACCGATATGCGCAAAACCCGCCGTGACGATTTCAGTTACCCGAAGGCTCGCGCCGCGGTCGAGTATCACTCACCTTCTCCTCATCTCCTGATATTTCACATCAATTGAGTGCGCTATCTGATGATGTTCTTTGCAGAGTGGTGCGATGAGATTTGGATCGTGAGACGGATCCAATGCCCATCTTCGACGATGATGCAACTCTTGTGACGATTTATTACATCCCGTTTTTGCACACTTCGTTCCGTATTCTTGGGTGATGATCTTCCTGACACGTACGGGAATGTATCTCGTGCTTTCTTCTGGCAGCGATGTCGCCATCTCCTGTTTTGCGCGTATGATTTCCTCTTCTCTTTGATCCAGAAATGCTGTGAGAGCTTCGTTAATATCAATGCCTTTTTGATTCAACTCTTTCAATCGTTCAACTACCTCCTCGTTAAACCCAAACGCATTCGCCTCTTGTGCAAATAACGTTTTACATTCTGACTCTTTCACGTGAAGACCGTATTCAGCTTCATTTCTGACATCACGACTGAATGTTTCCAGCGTACGAGTCGACATGATTTGTACTTTTTCCGCCAACTCACCCTCATTTTCCACGGTCGCGATGGACATGATCTTAGTAATCTTGTTTACACTGACCTCCCCACTCTCCAGCAGCCCGCGCAACACCGGCTTATTCTCCAGTCTCCCGGCAATGTTCAAAGACTCGGCTACCTGAGCATCACTCAATCCCGCCAACCTTTTTCCGAATTCAAATACGGAACTATATCCTTTCCGCAGATACAAC
>CALREA010000025.1 GCA_943355055.1 Candidatus Peribacteria bacterium
GCAATACCTACCACGTCCGTACCTTTCAAAATATGAGGAATAGCCTGATCCTGAATAGGAGTCGTAGACTCAAATCCCTTCTTCACGATATTCTCCTTGAGCTTAGGGTGGATATCAAAATCGGCAAACTTATTCTTCGGAACATATGCTGCCTCGGCCACAACGGGCTTAGCTTTATTAACAAATCGGTTAATATCGATTCGTGGACCACCCTTGGAGAAACGACTTGGAGAGCGAGAATGACCTCCACCGCCACGGCTGAACCCCCCACGTGCACCGTTGTTGCTGTGGCCACCCGGAGCACGACCGCTACTACTGGAACCACCATAAGATGTGCGACCCGCACCTGCCGAACTTGGACTAACTCTTTTTCTGAACATGTAATACGTTTTTTTAAGGACCAACAATCTATCCTAAAAATATAGATGTGTCAAGTCTTCATCCTAAAGCCAAATTCACTCCTTTTTTAACGAAAATATATCATTTAGGCATGGTCGCTAATTCGACCTCGTTTAGCTTCCCCATAATGTTCAGATGGATCTCGCTGCGCAACGGAATCTGACCGATAATTCGGTCTAATAACCGCATAGAGATGATTAGTATAATAATCACTTCCTGCCGTATTGATGCGTATCGTATTTGGAAATTTCTGACGATACACAAAAGAACTGGTAATTTTTTTCACATCCGATTCGTTAAAACCATGTCGTCGTACGATTTTTTCGATATCCGCGGGGCTCGCGCCAGCCAAGTGCGTCTTCACTTCGGAAACCATCTTTGTAAGATTTTTACGATCAGACGAATTGTCAGCTACAAATTTTATCCCTAAATCTTTTGAATTATCCTGAATAATAATAAGTTTGCCCCCACTTGGCATTCGGCAAACATCGCGAGTAAGTAGTACATGGGTAATCTGCTGTCGTTCTGCTGTATCCGTCGTCCCTTTAGTGACAATCACATCACCTCGTTCTGTTTCAGATACGCTCGTGAGCACCTTTCCGCCACCTTTGATAAGCCTCATAGTGAGTCTTGGTGCCGACCACTCATTGCCAAATCCCTGACTCGATAAATTAAGATAATTACTTACGGTATACGCGCAACATTTATTTCCGACAACTTCCTGATCTCGCCCCGCATTGAGATCGGCATCCGTGGGATAATGAATACCCTTTATTGCCGAACCACGCCTGATCCAACTACCCTCCATATAAGCATCAATTCCCCATTTCGGGTCGACCAGATGTTGCATTTTAGGATTTTTACGTACGAGTTCTTGCAAAGCCTTCTTATCCATAACATCAACACCTTTATCGAAAATGTATTCAATAACCCTCGCAGAAGCGATTTCGAGACCATTGCCTCCCTTTGCCATATCTTCCGTTTTGATACTTTCAAGTACCGATCGAAGTCGTCCCTCTGTTTTCGCGAGAAATATCAACTCCGGAAGTTGTACATAGTTGAGGAGATATCCACCTCGTATGTTGTACCCCTCGAGAGTACCGCCATGCTGCAGAGACTTCAGCAATTGAATAACGCGATTATGCTGTGTATCCATTTGATCTAATGTCTTTCCCTCCTGCCATCCTAAATCCTCAACATTCAAACCATAAAATCCACGCGCCCCCTGTATCGCGGAATCACTATCTATTTTAATACCATTGTAGGCAAAAATTTGCGTGGCCTTGGTATAAGAATCCTTGCCTTTGAGAACCATTTCGACCCTGGGCGCATCATATTTTTTCTCAAGATCTTCTTTGGTCGCCGTTGTCATGGCATCGAGGGTACCAGGAAGATCATCTTCCAAATCGCGCTTCTTCGCCGACTCAAACTCCTCAAGTTTTTGTTTGGAAATTTTCTGTTCCGTGCCGAATCGTTTTTTCGCATCATCAAGATGTGGATCAAGAATCTCCAACGGATCAATTTGATATCCTCCATAAATCGGCATATAGCCATTATCATCATAATACCCAACTCGCCCATCACGAATCTCGCGAACGCCAATTCTCGCCCTGCCTTTCGTATCAATAATTCTGATTTTTATAACATTCGGAGGGAGAAGATGAGCCGCTCCTATGGACATTTTTACGCGAGGATCCTTGTCAAGCGCGGCAGACACCTTGAAAGACTCCTTAATATTCGAAGAAGTATATTCCAAATAAAGACTGCTTAGTTTGGCATATTTTTCCTCCGGCTTGGCATCCAGCCACTTGTGCCCCATCTGTAATTCAATGAGCGTCGTTGACTCGCTCTCGGCCCTTCGATACAGTTCTGCTTTTTTTTGCTCCGAAACGCCCTTGATTGTATCAAAAAAATACTTCAAATGAAGATCGATGTCTTTTTTGATCCTCAAATGCTCCTTCTCCATTTCCGTTTGCAACCTCAACTGATTCAATTGAGTTTTGTCAGAGGTTTCCGCGGGCGCGACATGTTCTGCCTCGGGGAGCTTTGGTTTTTGTTTTTCAGGGTCAGCCATAGAGATACTATTAGGTAAGGACAATTATAGCACAGAATAAGCTCAATGAACAGCTTTTTTGGCATCAACACCGACTGCCTGGGAGATGTGAGTAAAGCCGTCTTTTTCGAGAAGGCGTACGAGTCCAAGCTGAATTTCACTAATAAGCTGCGGACCCTCATAAATCATACCAGTAATGAGCTCAAGTAAGCTCGCCCCTAGGCGAATTTTGCGATATGCGTCCTCGGCGGAAAAAATACCACCAACCCCGATAATAAGAAACTTACCCTGGGATTTACTGTACACATAGGCAATTTGCGCATCCGTGAGGGCTTCTACTACCTTTCCACTGATGCCACCCACATCGGGAACAAAATCCTTTGGAGAGATAGAAGGAAGATCGCGACGCTTACTCAAGTTCGTGCAAACAAAGCCGTCCACATGATGCCGAGCGGCAACTTCAAGAATGGCATCAATTTGTTCATGCGTCAGATCAGGAGAAATTTTAATAAAAATAGGTTTCTCTGTCGGCATTTTATCAAGCTCAATCAAGAGCTTTTCCAGATTCTCCGGCTCATGAAAAGGCTGACCACTCGTCACATTCGGGCAACTAATATTAATGGTGAAAAAAGAACCAATATCCAAAAAAGTCCGAAATGTCTCGGCATAATCCGCAATACCAATAGCAACATCGTTCGTCTCGCGACAATTAGTCTTGGCGATATTGATGGAAATCGGAATGGCGAATGGTTGTTTGCGAAGCTCATTACGGAGTCGCTGCGAAATCACATCGGCACCTTCATTCTTCAAGCCATAATTGATGACCAAGGCACGCGAGGCGGGCATTCTCCATAAGTGTTGGCCGGGATTCCCCTGATACGCTCGCGCCGTCACAGACCCGACTTCCATAAACCCAAATCCCACCGAAGGAATAATTTGAGTTAAAACAGCATTCTTATCAAATCCTCCGCTGAGCCCAATGGGATTCTCGAAAGTAACACCACGAACGACTTGCCTCAGCATCTCATGTTTCGGAGTGCCTAGTTTAAGAGCCGTGATCCACCTCGTCAGGCGAAATGAACCCAGTAATGACGCAAAACGAACCATCCCCTCATGAACTCTTTCAGGATCAATCATGAAGAATGCTGGTTTCAAAAACGTCCGATACGCTCCACCAATGATGAGATTTCTGACGTCAATATATTTCACGGATAAAGTATACGCCTATTTTTTCATATCAGGCAATTTTGAAAAAGCACGGCAGAAAAATCGTGCTGATATATTTTTCCACCCGAATCAATAAGCAAAAAATGGCTATCAGAAAGCGATTCTGAAGCCATATCGATACCATCTGCATCCGTACAAAAAAGTGCCGTAGCCAGAAAATCAGCCTCCATTCCCGAAGATGACAGCACGGAAACTCCTGCCCAATAATTGGCCGAAGTACCTTTTATAGGGTCAATCAGATGATGGTACTCGTTGTTTGCACCCCACCTTCTTTTACGCGTTCCCGATGTCGCTAAAAACATCCCATCCAATACAATCGTGCCGATTACTTCATCGTCCTTGAACGGACTTTCTATGACCATGACCCATTTTTTTCCCTCTTGATTCACCCCCCTGGCATACAAATCTCCTCCGAAATCGAGACACATATTGTGACATTCATCATCTAATATCTGAACAACCATATCAAGCGCATACCCCTTACCAAAGCCACCAAATTCTAGTGGCTGAAAAATGAAAACTTCACCATGATCACGAAGAAGAAAATCGCGCGTCTCCCCATCACCAGCCTCTATACCTTTTCCGACAAAAGAATAATGAGCATCATAGCCCATCCTTTCGAGTGCCCCCTTTACTGCAAGACTAAAACCAAAAGGATACTTCTCCTCTAAAACACGTACACGATTCAGATGCTCAAACGTCTCATCATCAACCGTCTGCCACTCCCCTACTCGCGTATTAATATCTTCCAAAACATTTCCCAACAAAAAACGAGAATATCTTTTCTCAAATTGACTTATTTTTTTCCAACACGTTAGCAGTAAACGGTCTCCATCAAATTCATTATTGCACTCAAACGTAATGCGCAATTCAGAACCTAACAGTATTCGTGTCTCATCAAACCACATTATGATTGAGCCTTTAGTTTGGCTACCGCCTGATTAAAAGCTGGCGTTGTCAGCGAAGCTCCGCCCACACGATCAAACGTTCCAATCTCGGAAATTTTCTTTCCTACAATCTGGCTAGTGATTCCGTCCATGAATTTTTTCTGAAACTTCCGACTATTGGATTCCACGGGGACACTATCTAATACAAGATTTTTCACTATTCCCGCATCGATGGTAAAAACAAAATCCACATCTTCGGAACTCTGGGGGGTATCATAAGAAACTCGCTCATGAAACGTGCCAGTAGCAGCCTTCGGTGCAACCGCAGAAATAACTGGAGTAGGCGCAACCGGGGCTGGAGTAACTGGAGCCGGAGCTACATCCAAGGGTGTGGTAGTAGCAGTAGTATTTTGCAACGGTTCAGCAGAAGGCTTAACAGGAGCCGATGAGCAAGCCGAAAGTACAACTACGAGAAGGAGAGCTAAAAAACTAACCGTGAAGCGAACTCCGGAAATATTTCGATACATAATTATTTATTAAAAAGATAACTCCCGCATGGTACCAAAATTCGAACACTTTATCAAATCAAGATTAGGAAATAAAACATCTTGAAATATCTGCCAATTTCCCATATCATAAATGCAACTATATTGCATTTAAATACTATGAAAGGAATATTGGTATATACCATATTGGCACTCACGCTGACTTTAACAGGTTGCGATAGCCAACAGCAAAACATACAAACGGGGAAACTTGATAATGAAAAACCATTACAAATCGTAACGAGCTTCTATCCTCTCTATGAAATCGCGCATCAAATTGGCGGAAATACGATCACGGTAAAAAATATGGTACCAGGTGGAACCGAGCCACACGACTATGAGCCAACACCGAGGGATATTATTGACATGAGAGAGGCTAGCATCGTGATCTATAACGGCTTGGGGTTGGAACCATGGGAGAACAAAATTATACCTGATCTGGAAAAAAACAGTGTTTCAACGTTGAAAATGTCTGATTTTTTCAAAAATGACATCATAGGAAACGACCCCCACTTCTGGTTAGACCCGGAAAATTACAGCCGAGAAATTGAAATCATAGGTGCAAAAATAATAGAGCTGGATCCTGCTCATGCAGACCTATACGAAAAAAATATGGAAACATACAAAGCAGAATTACAAATACTCAACACGTCCTACCGAGATAATCTCAAAACCTGCAAATTCGATACATTCATTACAAACCACGGCGCATTTGCATACTTGGCTAAACGATATCATCTGAATATCATCCCGATTGCAGGATTATCCCCCGACATAGAGCCCTCTCCAAAAACAATGTCAGATATTACAAAAACCATAAGGCAAAAAGGGATACGATATATATTGACCGAAACACTCGTCAGTCAAAAAATTGCGAACACCATTGCTGAATCCAGTGGAGCTAAAACACTGATTCTCAACCCGCTCGAAGGATTAACCAATAAAGAAATCTCCGAGGGAAAAAATTATATTAGTACCATGAAAGAAAATCTGCTGAGCTTACAAATCGCCCTAGAGTGTAGGTAAAAAGGGTAGTAAAAGGCATTGTATATGGTATACTCCCCAGGCCTTCCTTTACACGAAATACTCCTTACAAAGCTACATCCATGGACCACGGCAACGTAATTATCCGATTTGATCGAGTTTCTTACTCCTATGACAACGAAAAAGTCATCCTCGACGAGGCAAGTTTCTCCGTGCGAGAAAACGCCAAAATGACGATTATGGGACAGAATGGCGCGGGGAAAAGTACCATTTTTAAACTTCTACTAGGGGCGGACGGAACAAAAAATGACAATGATAGAAGCGAAATACTAACTCCGAATAGGGGAAAAGTCCACATTACCAACAATGCCACTATTGCCATAGGACTTCAGGTAATGCCAAGAGAATATTTCGAACTGACCATTCTTCAGTATTTCGCCACTGCCTTTTCAGAAAAAAAACATAACCTGGAAAAACTCATCAAAGACGTACTGGAGGTTGTAAATCTCACGACCCCGTATGACAAGAAAATCAAAGATTTTTCGGGTGGCCAATTGGCTCGCCTGCTGCTCGCCTACGCCCTTATCCAAGAACCGGATATTCTCCTTCTGGATGAGCCAACGAACAATCTCGATACCGACGGTATTGATCACCTCACGGGCTTTCTCATGGCATACGAAAAAACAGTTATCGTTATTTCTCATGATGCCAACTTCTTAAACGCCTTCACGGAAGGAGTGCTAAACCTCGATATTTACACCAAAAAAGTAGAGCAATATGTAGGAGACTACTTCGATGTAGTAGAGCAAATCGCCGCGCAGATCGAGCGCGAAGAACGAAAAAACGCCCAATTGGAGCGAAATATTCAAGACCGAAAAGACAAGGTAAACTTCTTCTCGCACAAAGGAGGCAAGATGCGTAAACTTGCCAGCAAACTTCGCGAAGAGGTCGAAGAAGACGAAGAAAACAAAGTAGAAGTGAAAAAAGACGACAAGACCATTCGCCCCTTCACCATTCCCGTACAAGATCCATGGTCGGACGTGATGGTCACTATAACTTCTGTAGGAGTTATCCAAAACGCGGAACGAAAAGAGAAAAAAGTTGATATCAAGCTCTGGCGCCGTAATCGTCTCCAAATCGTCGGACCGAATGGAATAGGAAAGAGCACCCTTCTGCGTGAACTCGCGCTTAGTGAGTCAAAAGGGGCCAAGCTTTCTTCCGAATTACGAGTTGGATACTATCAGCAAGATTTCTCCGGACTCGACTTCGACAAGACCGTTTACGACTCATTATCCGAGATGATGGACTATCCAAACCCGAAAGAAATATATTCCGCCGGAGCTCACTTCCTCCTCACGTCGGAATTAATGAAGAACAAAGTCGGATTTCTCTCCGAGGGTCAAAAAGGTCTCCTCTGTTACGCTCGATTCGTCCTCCAAAAACCGGGACTTCTCATTCTCGATGAGCCGACAAATCACATCAACTTCCGCCACCTGCCCATCATCGCCAAAGCGATCGATGCCTTCGAAGGCGCAATTATCCTCGTCTCGCATATGCCTGAATTCGTGGAGCAGATCAATATCACGGATACATTGGATCTGGGGACGATTCTCAAGAAAAAATAAGACAAAAAAACTTTTCCCAGAAGTTTTTCACTAAAAAAGCCTCAAGTTCCAAATAGCACGTTTAGCAGCAGGTAAGAGATTAAAGTGAAAATTATATCATTACTGAAACAATTCCCTACAACATCAAGTCACCTCGATGGAGTAATCTGTCTGACACTTCTCGTTATACACTAAACCCATATAACGTAAGTATTCAGTGGCCATAGAAGTTTGGGAACCAATATAACCAGGCTTATTTATGCGATCTGAAGCTTAAGGCACAGCCGGCGAGAAAATTTATTTATTACCGCTTGCGCCTCAAGATTCGTCCTGTATTTCAATGTACATATAGATAATACCAGATTTTGATAGAAAAAGCAAGCTCGACAAATATAAACAAAATCAAAGCTGAAATATGCTATGGCAGAATACATGGTATACTACCTCCATATGAATGAAATTTCCTCTGAGTTGATCATAATCATCGCACTCGTCCTGCTGAATGGATTTTTCGCCGGAACGGAAATGGCGATGATATCTATTCGCAAGACGAAACTAAAACAACTCATAAAAAACGGAAATCGTAACGCGGCTATTATTGAAAAATTCAAGAAAAATCCCGAAGAACTTTTGGCCACCATTCAAGTAGGCATTACGCTGGTCAATACCATCGCGTCGGCATACGCCGCGACCAAAATCACCGTAGCGCTGACGCCATACCTCGAGCAATCATCCATATCGCTCATCGCTCGTAATGCCGAATCATTCAGCTTAGCCATTATCGTTGTATGCATAACCTACCTGACTATTATATTTGGTGAACTTATTCCAAAATCCTTGGCCATCAAATACTCCGAACGTTTTGCGTTGTTTGCAGCACGTCCTATTTATCTATTATCAAAAATATCTTTTGTTATTACCAAGCTTCTCACCATATCCAGTAACGTCATTTTGAAAATTTTCGGAGACAAAACAAGCTTCTCCGAGGGAAAACTTTCTGAAGATGAAATACGAATAATGCTCCATGAAAGCCAAGAATCCGGTGTGATAAAAAAATACGAGCATGAGATACTGGAAAATGTATTCGAATTCGCGGACATAGCGGTTGGCCAGGTCATGATGCCTCGGACAAAAATTTTCGCGATCGATATCGATGTGCCGGTAACGGAAAATATTAAACTCATTATCGAATCAGGCTACTCCCGTATTCCAATGTATCGGGATTCCATCGATAACATTGTTGGAATTCTCAATGGAAAAGACCTCCTCCAATACATCGAACGGGGCGAGAAAAATGACGTAGACCTGATAAAACTATCCAGGACACCATACTATGTGACAAACACGGAGAGAATCAGCGCCTTGTTGCGTAAATTTCAAAAAGAGAAAATTCACCTCGCCATAGTAACCGATGAGTATGGTGGAGTAGATGGCCTCATAACGATTGAGGACATTCTCGAAGAGCTCGTGGGTGAAATTTCAGACGAAACCGATATGGAGCAAAAACCAATACGAAAAGAAAAGGATGGAGGTTATATTGTAGAAGGAGATACGAGTATTATCGACTTTAATCGATACTTCAATACCTTCCTTCCGGAAGATGAAACCTATACTACCGTCTCGGGACTCCTCCAGGAAACCTTCGAACGACTCCCGAAAATCGGTGAAAAAACCATCATAGATAGTCTGGAATTCACGATACGGGATAGAACAGATCGCACCATACTGACCGCCTACGTAAAGCGTATGGAAAACCAAGAAGTGATATAAATCTATCTATTCTGCCATGGATTTCTTCATAGAACTACCTCCGGAAGTACTTCGAAAAGCTCATGAGCTAGGTATTAATCAGCAGGATATCGCGGAAAAATTTGTAACAGGGGGAGGAGCAGGTGGGCAAAAAATCAACAAAACCGCCAGCTGCGTAATGCTCAAGCACATGCCAACCGGCACGATCGTGCGGTGTCAAAAACACCGAGAACAAAGCAAAAATCGAATTTCCGCCTACAAGTTACTCATTCTCAAAATCGAACAGCAGCTCAAAGGTCAGCAATCCGAAATCGCTAAAAAAATCCACAAGATTCGTAAACAAAAACAAAAACGCTCCAAGCGAGCCAAAGAAAAAATCCTCAAAGATAAGGCTCACAAAAGCGAAATCAAGGAGCAGAGAAAGTCCGTTCAACCCTAACCGATAAACCTAATTTCAAAAAAATTCCCCTTGTATTATTTCCATTTAACCTGTACCATAGGTACCAGGTAACACAATATATTCAATAATTTACATAGCATGATGAAACACGCATCTGAAAAAAAATCAAAAGCCACGAAGCTGGCAAAACAGGCCAAGGGAACGCTAGAAACGGTCATCGCTATGATGGAAAAAGACGCCTATTGTCCGGAAATTATTCAGCAGGTAGACAGCGTGGTTGGGTTACTCAAATCCGTAAAAAGAGAGCTACTGGCCGGACACTTGGACACCTGCGCCATTCATCAGCTCAAGGAAAATAAAGAAAAGGCCATTCAAGAACTGCTCAAAATCTATAACCTCTCCAATTGATATGAATACACCGCGAACATTTAAAATTAAGGGGATGCACTGCGCCTCATGCGCGGGAATCATCGAAAAAACCTTCAAGAAAGTCGAGGGGGTGACGCTCGCGGAAGTAAACTATGGAACGGAATCGGCAAAAGTCTCATTTGATGAAAACAAGACAAATCCTCAGGCGCTCTCGGAAACGATACAACCATTGGGATACTCGCTCATCATAGAAACAGATCGGGCGGATCATGGCGGAAATCATATGGGAGCGAACTCGCAAAAAGAAGAAAAATTGCTCGAGCTGGCCGCTATGAAAAATCAGGTATTTTCCTCAATACCCATCGCGTTGATCAGTGCTTTTGTCATGAGTTGGGACATTCTCGCTTCATTCAACAAAATTCCGAAAATGTCATACTTCTGGAGTGAGTTTTTTCACCATCTTCTTCCGATAATGGCCACCTACATACTTTTTGTCGTCGGAAAGCCATATCTCAAAGGGTTCTATAGATTTCTTCGCTACGGAAAAGCGAACATGGATACGCTTATTGGAATAGGAACGTCAGCGGCGTTTCTTTATAGTTTCGTCGTAAGCGCTTTCGAAGAAAGCCTCGAACCATATATAAACGTAGAAAATACGTACTATGACGTAACTATTATCGTCATTGTCTTCATCGCACTAGGAAAATATCTGGAAGCACAATCAAAACTAAAAACAGGTGACGCTATTGAAAAACTGCTCAACATGCAGGCAAAAACAGCACTTGTGATTCGCAAAGGAAAAGAAATGGAAATCCCAATTGACCAAGTCGTGCATGGCGAACTCATTATTGTAAAACCGGCAGGAAAGATTCCCGTGGACGGAATAATCACGGAAGGATCGTCATATATCGATGAATCAATGCTTACGGGAGAACCTATGCCGGTAAAAAAAACAATCGGTGACGCGATCGCGGCAGGTACGATGAACACAAGTGGGTCATTTACGTTCAAAGCGACAAAAGTGGGATCGGAAACCATGATCGCCCGCATCATCAAAATGGTTGAAGAAGCGCAAGGAAGCAAGGCACCTATTCAGGCTTTGGCGGACAAAATTTCAAGTGTCTTCGTACCAATCGTACTTATTCTCGCCTTTGTGGACCTCGGAGTTTGGTTGACGGTCGGCACGTCGTATATTGGCTTCTCTCAGGCACTTTCGTATGGTCTCGTATCGTTTGTAGGCATTCTGGTTATCGCCTGTCCATGTGCCCTGGGACTCGCCACGCCAACCGCTATCATCGTCGGAGTAGGCAAAGGAGCGAGGGAAGGCATTCTCATCAAAGACGCGGCAACCCTGGAAAAACTCTACAAAGTCACGGACGTCGTCGTCGACAAAACAGGAACGATTACCAAAGGAAAACCGGAACTAACATCCATTCAGAATCTTTCCAAAAAAAGCGATAATGAACTAATTGCGCTGTTGGCATCGCTAGAAAATAAATCAGAACATCCGATCGCTCATGCCATCACGACGCACGCGAAAGAAAAAAATCTCTCGCTCTCCGCAGTGGAACATTTTGAAATTATCAAAGGAAAAGGGCTTAAGGGAAGCATAAATAGCATAGAATACTTCGTAGGAAATGCAAAATTGATGGATGATATCAAGCTCTCTTTTGAAAAAAAATCAATCGAAAAAGAAACGCTCGAGGGGAAAACGCCGATCATGATAGCTACAAAAAATGAACTTCTGGGAATCATCATGGTCGCCGATGCGATCAAGCCTGAGGCGGTTGAAGCGGTTGCACGACTCCACGAACTCGGGATCAAGGTCACTATGCTCACGGGAGATAACAAAAACACCGCCGCCTTCATCGCCAAACAGGTAGGTATTGATGAAGTGGTATCCGAAGTCATGCCGGAAGATAAACTTAAGACTATCAAGGCGCTTCAAGCACAAGGAAAAATCGTTGCCATGGCCGGCGACGGGGTCAATGACGCGCCCGCGTTAGCGCAAGCAGACGTGGGAATCGCTATGGCCACGGGAACCGATGTTGCGATCGAATCAGCAGGAATCACCCTGCTCAATGGGGATATTTCAAAATTAGAAAAAGCGATCTCCCTCTCCAAAATGACCATGCGCGGCATCAAACAAAACCTCTTCTGGGCATTTTTCTACAATGTTGTCGGAATTCCACTTGCTGGTGGAGCTTTCTTTCCTTTTTTCGGATGGATGCTAAGTCCGGTATTCGCAGGTCTCGCCATGGCATTCTCAAGCGTCTCGGTCGTAGGAAATTCTCTCCGTATCAAAACGAAAAAATTATAACAGACACCGAACGAAGTGAAGGTGTCGGATTGCGCTCCCCCACTCCCTAATTCCCTAACACCCCTCTATGCAACAAACCTACATCTTTCATGTCACCGGAATGCACTGCAAAGCTTGTATCATGATGATCGAAAGCGAGCTACAGGATCTGCCAAACATCACTCATGTAAAAGTAAGCCTCAAAACACACTCGACGGAAGTCACGGGAGATTTCGGAGACAAAAATCCTGAGTCGATAGCCGAAGAGCTAACAAAAGTACTGGCAAAACACAAATACAGCCTGTCGGTGGAAAAGCAGTCGCAAGCCAAAAACTGGCGCGATTTCAGCACAGCAATCCCGGCCGCAGCAATCTTCATCGCCATATTCTACCTACTGCAAAAAATCGGTATCGTAAATCTCATCAACACGAGCGAAGTGTCATATGGCACCGCGTTCATCGTCGGAATCATTGCCTCTCTCTCGACCTGCATGGCAGTCGTTGGTGGACTTCTACTCTCCATGTCAGCAACATTCGCCAAAGAAGGAGATAAAATTCGACCGCAAATTCTCTTTCATACCGGCCGAATACTTGCATTTTTTATCCTCGGAGGAGTTATCGGTGAGATCGGGTCGGCATTTCAGCTCAACACCACGTCAACATTCGTTCTCGGTCTCATCATCGGCATAGTGATGCTCATTCTCGGTATTAATCTCCTGGATATTTTTCCATGGGCCAAAAGACTCCAACCCGGAATGCCAAAATTTCTCGCCAAACACGCCATCGGTATAACGGAGCTCAATCACACTCTGACACCCGCCCTCGTCGGTATCGCCACTTTTTTTCTCCCATGCGGATTCACGCAATCCATGCAAATTTATACACTTTCAACCGGGAGTTTTCTCACCGGCGGACTCACGATGCTCGCATTTGCGCTTGGAACACTACCGGTTCTGGCCGCAATCAGTTTCAGCTCATTCAGCATACAGCAGAGCTCAAAGGCAGGTATATTTTTCAAAACAGCCGGACTTATCGTCATAACATTCGCGATATTTAATCTCACCAACAGTCTAGCCGTTGTCGGAATTATTCCACCCGTTTTTAACTTTTAATAAAAAAGCGCTATACTCTCTATATCTATGAAAACAATTACACTTTCCTTACTCGCCATTCTCATTATGGGAGGTATCTATATAGCCGCACAAGAAAGCTCCTATCAAGAAGAAGCATCAGGAGGATCGGCAAATAATGTCACCATGGAAGACGGCAAACAAATAGTGGCCATCACGGCCAAAGGCGGGTATTCACCAAAAGTGAGTAGCGCAAAAGCTGACATACCAACCATCATCAGAATGAAAACGCGCGGCGCGTTTGACTGTTCGTCGTCCGTTGTAATTCCAAGTATTGGATATCAAGGATATCTACCTCCGACAGGCGAAACAAATATCAACATCCCGGCACAAAAAGCAGGCACCACGCTCCAAGGCATGTGCGGAATGGGAATGTATCGATTTCAGATACAATTCAGTTAGGATTTGCCACTCAATGCTTTTCGATTTTAATAATCCTCATCGGACAAGCGTCAGCGGCATCACGATTCGCCTTCTCATCTTCCTCAAAAATATCAGCAACATAAAGATTACCCTTCTGAACCGATTCGTTCAGCAGTACTTTCCCCTCTTTCTCATCCATCATCCACGTTTGAGGAGCAATACAGACACAGGAGTTACATCCAATACATCGAGAACGATCATGAACAATTTTGAGCGATGACACGGGCAATGGGTTTACGAAGTAAGTATAACTTATCATTTCGTCGAACGGCGCGCGGCACAGGCATCGTAATGATCACACCCTTACCGGACTTTTCTATAAAATTATCATCACGCTTCATTTCTTGCACATTATCCTGAATGAGACCGGTAACCTTCCCCATAATGGCATACTTATCACCTTTGCCGATTTCATTCGCCTGTACCTCAATCTCGGCGACACCGGCTTTATCAAAATAATGCACGATATTTCCTACATACACTCGCTCCTCCGTCGCGTGATTCCCCGGATCTCCACTCCACTCCGGAAGCTTCCTTCCCAAATAATATCCTTCGGTGAATCCACGATTATACACCGTCTCTAAATCTTTCATCCAAAGAGTAATTTTCTCAGGAGAAAAAGTCCCGGCGAGTACCGCATCAGCAGCCTTGCGATACACTCGCACCACTGTACTCACATACACCGGAGAACGTCCGCGTCCCTCAATTTTCAGCACACTCACACCGGTATCAATCAGCGCATCCAAAAATGGCAAGGTGCAAAGATCCTTCGGACTCAAAACATATTCGTTATCAACCACCATTTCCTTCCCGGTTTCGTCATCAATAATTCGATACTTGCGGCGGCACTCCTGGAGGCAGGCACCGCGCTGAGCGGAAGTATTATTCTGCAACAAACTCATATGACATCGTCCGCTCTGTGCAATGCAAAGTGCACCATGTACAAAAACTTCAATGCGAACCAACTCCCCCGCCGGTCCACGAACCTGTTCCTTCTCGATTCCGTCACAAATTCGTTTCATCATGGGAATATCCACCTCACGCGCAAGGACAATTGTATCCGCAAACTGCGCATAAAATTTCACACTTTCAAAATTAGAAATAGATAATTGTGTAGAAGCCTGAACCGGCATGCCAATCTGACACGCATACTGAATCGCCGCAATATCTTGGGCAATAATCGCATCGATACCGGCCGCTTTCGCGGCCTCCACAATCGTTCGCATCATCAACATATCATGCTCATAGAGCAGAACATTCAAGGTGATGTAGCTACGAATACCAGCAACCTTGCACCGATCCGCCACCTCTTTCAACTCCTCCAAAGTAAAATTATGAGCCGCCCTCGTGCGCATATTTAACTGCGCCACTCCGAAGTAAATACTATTACATCCAGCCTCAATAGCCGCACCAAGTGCCTCAAAAGAACCAACAGGAGCCATAATTTCTATCTTTCTTGCATTTTCCATGCGCCAATTCTTCCGCAAAAGCCGGGGAAAGTAAATGGATAGTTACGGCACGTTTTGATACAATCAAGCCATGAACCAAAAAATTATCAAAATAGCCGTTTCAATTCTCGGTTGTTTATCAGTAGGAATCATAGGCGCGCTGTTCACATCTCCTGCAATTCCAACCTGGTACAGTAGCCTCAACAAGCCATTTTTCAACCCTCCATCCTGGGTATTCGGACCGACCTGGACTATTCTCTACATCATGATGGGAATTTCGCTTTGTATCATATGGATCAAAAAATCAAAAAGTAACACAAAACAAAATGCACTCTCTATCTTCTTCGCTCAGCTCATTCTCAACGGAATATGGTCTCCCATTTTTTTCGCATTTCAATCCCCTTTTCTGGCTCTTATTGTTATCACCCTTCTCTGGGCAACGATAATGATAAATATCATACTTTTTTACAAAATTTCAAAAACAGCCGCCACGCTACTCATGCCCTATCTCTTATGGGTGAGCTTCGCGACTATCCTCAATTTCTCAATCTGGTGGTTAAATTAGTTGGCTGGGGATGAGGGATTCGAACCCCCGATGCTGCCTCCAGAGGGCAGTGCCTTACCGCTTGGCGAATCCCCAACGCATGAAGCACGGTGAATTGTACGTGAGCAAAGTCAAATAGGCAATGGCCCAGAGGCAGTTTTGCACGGAAATACCTTTTATTCTAGAATAGAGCCGTATTTTGCCCCTATTCCCGAACATTCGAGATATTCTCCGAAAGGAGCTGCTCAGATAGCTACATATCAACCGTGCAATAGCCCCGGTAATCTCCCCCGTCGTCATCGCGAACTGTCGAGCGATGAGCTGGAGGCGGCCCGACTTCACCAACCTCAGGAAGATCCAGGCCGACTCTCTGGCGGATCTCTTCTTGTCGCTTTCGGCGATCTTCATCGATAATAATATGAATCATTATATCGTCAGGAATATGAGGCTGAGGAATGACAACCCCGTCCAAATAAGAAGCATTATGACCGACATTATCGAGTGCCATAAAAAATGGGGTTAAGAAATAGATAAGAAGCAATTATACAACGCCACGAAACAACAAAACAAGCAAAAGAGGAAAGATTGTTAATAGACACTTCCCAGGTAGCCTTGATCTATATTTCTTTAGCAATAATCACCTCCATATCATCAGCCATACGATCGATTTCTCCGGGGATACTGTCAATCGTGTATGGGCAAAGATACGATTCAGCAATCTCCTTACGAGCACTCTCCAAACGGCGCTCAATTTCCTCGTCGGGGAGTTTCCCTCTCATCAAGATTCGTCGCTTGAGCTCATCCAACTCGGTGACCATAATAAAAACTCCAATCAGATTTTCCGGAGGAACAAGGGCGGAAACAGATTTAAACCCCTGAATATCAATTTCCCGAATAACTATTTTTCCCTCTTCCAGAGCCTCAAAAATTGGTTTTTTCAAAATACCGTAATAGTTGTCCTGATGCACCTCGGCCCACTCCAGAAACTCCCCCTCCTCAATCCCCTTTACAAACTCATCCTTGCGTATGTAGTGGTAAACTTCCCCCTCCTTCTCTCCCGGACGCGGGTCACGGGTAGTACAGGAAAGCGGGAAAATATACTCCGGATGACGCTGTTTCAGCTTTGCAATCATCGATCCCTTGCCGGAACCCGAGGGTCCGACGACGAGAAAGAGCTTACCTTTTGATGACATAGTTCTGACTCCCATGGCCGCAAGTCTACAACAGAATTTCCAAAACCGCAAAAGAGGCGAAAATCTACCTCACAATGCTTGAAAAAAAAGCGAATTAATGGTAGAATACTCAGATTTGTTCATTCCTTAACAACACGGCCCACGTAAAACTGCTTTTCTTCACATGAAAAGCACGGGGGGAAGGTCAGAATACAAAAAGCCGTTCCGGCTTTCCCCCCCTGCTTTTCGATTATAGGCACGACGATGCCTGAAAAAAACACTCACACAAAAATTGCCTTCGCGTCTTAAAATATTAAAACGCGAGACACAAAAACAAAAACAAACGAGATGAAGGTGAGCCTCATCTAAAAACAAGACACCGAAGAAAGGCAGTAGGGAATATACAAGGTTCGTCGACCGAGTATATACGCCAATCACGTGAACAATTCACCTGCGCTTGAAAATTTTTAGCGTCAGATGGGAATGCTCACGCCGAGAGGCACAAAGAAGAGCGCTTGCTTTACGGCAGGCGCTCTTTTTATATATCAAAACCTAAAAAGACCCCAGTTTTTCCAGCATCTATATTATGGCTTTTATAAGCCATCAAAAAAAATCAGCTGTTTGATATATGCCATTTTTATCGTATGATGCACAAATTTCCCCGGGGAAATTTTTAGCTTTAAAAATGATACTTTTTCGAC
>CALREA010000026.1 GCA_943355055.1 Candidatus Peribacteria bacterium
AAACTTTCTCCAGTGGATCAAGATTATTGAGTCGAAAAGGAAGATGATTTTGTCATCAGAGGATTTGGCGAGTTTGTTTCACCTGCCGAGTATTCGGTACAATATGAATCCGAATATCGTGTGGCAGAATTATAAGGTCGCGCCGGCTCCCGCGAACGTACCCACTGAGGGTATATTGCTGGGACATAATACGTTCCGAGGTGAGACGAAAGAAATCCGTATGAAGCGTGATGACCGCTTCCGACACTTCTATGTCATTGGACAGACCGGTACGGGTAAATCATCTATTTTGCAGGCGATGATTCGACAGGATCTGCGTAACGGCGATGGACTGGCAATTATCGATCCGCATGGAAGTTTGATTGAGGATATTATGCCGTTTATACCTCGAGAGCGAGCCGATGATGTGATTTACTTCAACCCGGGCGATATGGATCGACCGATGGGATTGAATCTGCTCGAGGGGGAAACCTGGGAAGAAAAAGAAATGGTCTCCATGGAGGCGATGAACATTATGATTAAATTATTTGGTGAGGAGATCTTTGGTCCCCGTATTCAGGATTACTTCCGCAATGGTTGTCTCACGCTGATGTCCGATCCGGAGGGTGGCTCGATCACGGATATTGTACGTCTGTTCACGGATGATGAGTATGCGGCATATAAGACCGAGAAAGTTACAAACCCGATCGTGAAATCGTTCTGGGAAAATCAGATGGCCAAGACGGGTCAACGCGAAAAGCAGGAGATGATCCCCTACTTGGCGGCGAAATTCGGTCAGTTCGTTACGAATACGATGATGCGTAATATCATCGGTCAGGCGAAGTCGGCGTTTAATTTGGCGGATGTCATGGAGAATGGGAAGATTTTATTGGTTAACTTGTCCAAAGGTGAAACCGGTGAGATGAACTCGAAACTGCTCGGTTTGATTATGGTGTCGAAGATTCAGATGGCGGCGCTGGGTAGACAAAAATTATTGAAGCAAGGAAAAAAGCCTCGCGACTTCTTCCTCTATATTGATGAGTTCCAAAACTATGTTACGGATTCGATTGAGGTTATTCTCTCCGAGGCTCGTAAGTATCGTCTGGGTATGGCAGTGGCGCACCAGTATCTGGCGCAGCTGGAGGATAAGGGCGGTGGTTTGAACAAGAAGGGTTCAAGTATCAAAGAAGCTATTTTCGGTAACGTCGGTACGATTCTTTCCTATAAGATCGGTGCGCAGGATGCCGAGTATATGGCCAAAGAAATGGCGCCGGTATTTAGTGATCAGGATATGGTGAACCTGGATAAGTTCAAGGCGGTGATGAAGCTCTCTATCGATACTCAGCCATCCAGACCGTTCAGTATTACGCCGCTGAATGTCTATCTGGAGAAGGGAGACAAGTCGGCCGCCGAGGCATTTAAGCAGTTATCGAGATTGAAATACGGCCGCGACAAAGACTTCGTCGATCGTGAGATCATCCGACGTCTGGGCTTGACCGGTGGTGGAGCTTCGATTCCAAAACAGAAACAGGAAGATCCGTTTGGGTTCTAAGTCGCCTAATCTGACATGTTTTCATCCTGTTCGCAACTCTAGATTGATAGCTTTATTCAGCTTTGATTTTTGAGTAAGGAAGCTTTTCTGATGTGTGGCAATAGTATATAAGGGTGGCCAGTCGTTTTTCGTGATATACTTATATGATATGAAAATAAAAAAACATATTCGATGTGCCATTTCGGATCTTGTTGAGACTCTGCGTTTCCCCTCCGCCGGAGTTCTGGGTGTGAGTTTTTTGCTGGTTATTTCTTTTAACTCTTTCTTACCGTTTGGAGTTCAGGTGGCCAGTGCCCAAGAAGGGTCTGTCGTTCCAGTCGTGTCTGCCGTAGTCCCTACTGCCGGACCGCGGATCCAATATTTCGACATTACCGCGTATTACTCGCCGCAGCCGGATCAGCAGTATTATGTGACCGGGTCGTATGAGAGTGATATTAGACTGAACGGGTCGGGAGTGCGTGGAGCGGATGGTACGCCCGTCTATCCAGGCATGGTGGCCGCTCCGAAGACCTACGCCTTTGGGACGAAGATGTATATCAAGGGTATTGGGACTGTGGCCGTACATGATCGCGGTGGAGCTATCGTCGGCGCGGGAAATAAACTTCAGTATGATCGTCTCGATATCTGGATGGGGTATGGGGATAGTGGCCTACAACGCGCTTTGGGATGGGGACGACGTGTCATCGAAGTAACTATTTATGGAATTGATCCATCGATCAAGGAGGAGGTTTCGTTTGCCGGAGTCATACCTGCTGAGGTCCCTGTCAGGAAGAATGTGAAACCACCTATGTTTCCTCAGGATGTCTGGTATTTGAGTCATGGAGCTGAGGTGGTGAAATTACAAAAAACGCTCGAGAGTTTGGGATACTTCACGAGTGAAATAAATGGCTTCTATGGAGAAGAGACAAAAACGGCTGTGTACCAGTTTCAAAAAGACAATAACCTCTTTGTCAGTACCGATGAACTTGGCGCGGGACATACCGGACCGGCTACGCGTTTGAGTTTGGAAAAGGCTTTTATGGAGAGGAAGAAAAGTCGTCTTCCCACCATCCAGATGGGTAGGGGCAACCAGGGAGATGATGTGAGGAAGTTGCAAGAAATTCTCAAGAGCCTGGGGTTTGATGTCAAAATAACGAGCGTGTTTGATGACCAAACCGAATCTGCCCTGTATCAATTTCAACTTGATCAGCATATCGTGAAGGGCAAGAAGGAAAGTGGCGCGGGGTATTTCGGACCGAAGACTATTGTGGCACTGGAAAAACAGTATATGGCTTCTATCGTAAACAATACTTCTATTACTGTTGTGGATGTTCCGGGTTATTTAGTTCAGGATCTTTCCCTGAACGAGAGTGGCGAGGCGGTTAGACAACTCCAACGAGAACTCCAAAAGTTGAATTTTCTCAAGATCGAGCCGACGGGATTGTATGGACCTGTTACCGCCCATGCGGTGTATAAGTTCCAGCAGTCACAGGGGTTGGTCGCCACCTCCGTCGATGTCGGCGCCCAGGTATTTGGACCGGATACTCGAACTCGACTGAATGAAATTATCGCGGCACGATTCCATACGAAGCAACTGATTGCGGCACGGAATCCAAAAATAAATGATATTGCTGTTTCCGGTACTGTTATGGCAGCAAAAAATGTTGAACTCGCCATTGAAGAGGGTCTCGAAAAAGGAGGCGACCGTGATCAGACGTTGGTGCTACAGAAGTTTCTCGCCTTGGAAGGATATCTCGCAAAAGCAGACATTACGGGGACGTTCGGAGATCGTACCGAGAAGGCGCTGATCACCTTCCAGAAGGCTCATAGAGTTATCGCTTCCCTACAAGATACTGGAGCCGGAAGGGTTGGACCACGTACGAAGGCTTTAATTCAGGCATTCGCGAGAGTAAAATCAGCATAAGACAGATCTTCTCCGGCCATACATGAGAGGTCTTTTTCCAGTTCGAAGATTTTTTTCTCAATTGTTTTGTTGCGTTTTCCGTATCGCTTACTCCCCTCCTTGAATCGGTATTCCAACGGGACGATTTCGGTGTGAGCTACCCGCTTATCGGCGTAGTGGACGATTATTTCTTCGAGGGTCGTTAGCGGGTGAGACGTGGAGATGGTGGCGTCGTATTGCTGACTGAGAACGGCCTGAGCTAGTTTCTTTTCATTGCTTTTTTGAAGAATTTTCGAGGTGACGATAACATCGTGCGTGTCCGGGTATTTTTTTTGCAATATTGGATCGAACATAATCGCCTTCATGAGGTCGTGAACGAGGGCGAGATGTTTTACGAATTCAATATCGACCTTGTGTCCGTTTCGTTTTATTTTTTGTGCAACATGAACGGCAACTTTTGCGACCTGCCTCATGTGTGCCTGCACGTGCGGCGGAGTTTGATAGGTTTGATAGAGTTTTTGTATGAGAGCAATATTCATTTCATGTACTTATGTTGTACGTTTCTTGTACCGATGCTGTACTGCAATGTCTCGTGTCGTTTCATTCTTCACCGTCATGTAAATATCGACACGGTTTTCCGGAATATATTTTCCTAAATACTCCGCCCACTCGATAATCATCAGGTCGTGGGGACGCGCCATGAGCTCGGTGATCATCTCGAGAGCTGCGCTGGGTTTTCCTTCCAGCCGATACAGGTCGCAATGAAAGATTGTTTTCCCCTCGAATTCGATTTCGCGGATATAGGTATAGGTTGGGCTTTTGATGAGTTGGTCGGGAAGACCTATTGCCAAAGCCAAACCTTTGGTGAACGTCGTTTTGCCGGCTCCAAGCTGGCCATAAAGACAGAGAATCGTACCTTTCGGGAGCTCTTTCAGCACTTTTGAGGCTATTTCATGGGTTTCCGATGGAGTGCGAGATGTGTGTTTCTTCATTTGATATTTTTGGTAAAAGCTGTTATACTATAGAGAAACCTAAAAACAAATACAAATGCCCTACGAAACCGATGGTCAAAGCAGCGTAACTACCGATAGTCCTATTCACCAGCTCGAGGTAAGCCGAAAACATCGACATGCCATGACATGGGTCGGACTTTTTGTTTTGACTCTTGGATCGTTTGTTGTTGTCGGAGGTGGAAGTTCTAACTTCTTTGCGAGCATTCTCCCTATCAAGCAGCATCCTGCTTTTGATGGAACGGTGTACCCTATAGAGAAGGCACCAAGCTGGGTTGCCCTGAAGAGCGAGGAGTATAAATATTCCTATGAACAGATTCCGACGAGTAAGCTTGTGGCTGCACCGCTCTATAACGCTGCGAATCTTGCGCAGCCGGTAGAAAATTTGAAGTGGGGCAATCCTGCTGATGATGCTATCCGCAATCAAAAAATTACCTATTCCGTTCCCTATATGGGGAGCTACCGTTTGAATGGTTTGGAGAATGATGGAAGTCATCTTGCCGTGGATATCAAGGTTCCTACGAATACGCCGGTTCGTTCTATCGCCAACGGAGTTGTTATTAAAATTGCCAATCAGACGAGTGGTTTCGGGAAGCATCTTGTCGTGCAGCATAATAATGTTCCATCGGTCGACAATCCTTCTGTATTGACGACGTACTATGCGTCCTATAGTCATCTTGGTTCTATATTAGTAGCCGAGGGAGATGTAGTCCTACGAGGACAGAATATCGCCCTCTCCGGCGCGACCGGTTTTGCCACGACACCCCATATACATTTCCAAATTGATCGTGCCGAGTCACCTTGGCACCCCTATTGGCCGTTTACGTTTCAAGATCAGTCAGCGGCTGGATTGGATTTTGTTGGGGCGCTGAACGCCGGCCTTGGAAAGGAAAAAGCTCTCTTGAATACCGTACATCCCATGACATTCGTGCAAAATAATCTCACCAATGCTCCAATTCTCGCTGCCGGATCGATTCCGGCTGCACCGGTGGTTGTTGTGCCACCACCTGCGCCGGTCGTAGTTCCTCCTGAACCTGTTCCGGCGGCACCTGTTGTCGCGCCCGTTGAAACTCCCGTTGTTCAGCCTGTAGCAGTGGTTCCTGCTCCTATCTTTAGCGTTAGTGGCAAAACTTCGTATCAAATTTCCGAAGATGTGAAATTTACCGTATCCGTGAAAGATGCATCGGGGGCGAGCTTGAACCAATTTAACGGCTCGGCTCTCGTACTTCTGACCGGTGATGTAGGTATTCTTTCAAAGGCAAATATCATCCAAGATGATCTTAAGGACGGTCAATTCGCTCTCCAAATTCTCACACCAAAGTCCGGCAAAGGTCAGGTTTCCATTCTCTATAATGATGTTGTGTCGAAATCGAGCGAGTTTGACATTGTAGCGCCTGCGCCGGTAGTCACCGCGCCCGTGGTTGAGGAGAAGGTAGCTGCCGTTGTTACCGTCAATAAGCCAAAAATTTTCGCTGATGTCGGAGGTAGTTCGTCTTTCTATGATGCGATCAAATACGTGAAACAACAGTCAGTTTTTGGAGGATATGAAGATGGTACGTTCAAGCCGGAGCAAGTTATTTCTCGTGTGGAGGTGCTGAAGGTCGCGCTGAAGACAGCCAATCGACAGCTTCTGAATACGACAGGGTCACTTACCTATTCAGATATCGATCCGAAGGCCTGGTACGTTCCGTATATTGCCACCGCACAACAGAATGGAATCGCCAATGGTTACATCGGTGGATACTTCCGTCCACATCAGAACGTTACCCGAAGTGAATTTTTGAAGATATTACTTATGTCCGCGCCTGTCTCTATCGAGCCGGTTGTTACCATTGCTCCATATAATGACGTTAAAGTTGATGACTGGTACGCCGTCTTTGCTCAGTTCGCCAAGCAGAAGAATTTGTTACCCGGTGTTAGTGGGGATTTCAAGCCAAATGAAGAAATCTCTCGAGCCGAAGTGGCTGAGATTATCTATAGGTTGCTGCTGATTATGAAATCGGGCGCGAGTACGTATACGGCGGGGCTGGTGGGTGGGTAATGGTGCTCTCAGAAGGAATCGAACCTTCATCTTCGCCTTAGAAGGGCGTTGCTCTATCCATTGAGCTATGAGAGCGCGGTGGGAACGGGATCGGGTACTTACGCTCGCGCTGCTCGCGTATATTAGTAAATTTCTAGGGAATATGCTAGTAATTAAGTATGCACTTACGGGGTAATGAGGTTGTACAGCATATTTATCGACGGCACTATTTCCCGTTTATTCTGACGGTGGTCAAGATTCTTGCTGCTGCTTTTCCGTTTTATTTTCTCTTATTTGTGGCTAGGGACAGCATGACGATGATGGTTTTCTTTGCTATGTTTTCGTTTATTACCATCCTTTTTATTCTCGTGTTTTTGTATGCGTCCTTTGTCTACTGGGCGGATAAATTGGTGATTACGAACTTTCGGGTAATTTTTATTGATTGGAAGTTGGTCAATGTAAGCGAGGAGCAGGAGGCGGAGATTGAGGTGATTCAGGATATTCATATTGTTGAAAAAGGTATTTTTTCCTTTATTCCATTTTTGGATTATGGAACGCTGGCCATTGCTACCTCGGCGAGCAAAGTCTCGGTACATTTCGAAAAAGCTCCGCATCCTAACGTCATCAAGCGTTTTATTTTTTCGTTAAAATAGCGTTGTGGTATACTCGGAGCATGATTCAGAGAGACAAACAGTTTGTTGATGTGGTCGGAGGTGAGGCGGAGGCCATATTGAGGCCGACTATTGAAGATGCGCCCATGGTGGTTCAGTTTGAGAATACCTTGCGGCCGAGAATGTTGAGTGAGTATGTCGGGCAGGATTTGATCAAGAAGAATTTGGGGATTAGTATTGACGCGGCGAAGTCGAGAGACGAGCCGCTGGAGCATGTTTTGCTCCATGGACCACCCGGTCTGGGGAAGACGACACTCGCGAGTATTTTGTCGAAGGAAATGGGAACTTCGTTGAAAATTACCTCGGGGCCCGCGCTTGAGAAACAAGGAGATTTAGCATCAATACTTACCAACATGAAGGATCATGAAGTTTTATTTATCGATGAAATTCATCGACTGCGGCCGGTGATCGAAGAAGTATTGTATACGGCGATGGAAGATTATTGTTTGGATTTAATGATTGGGAAAGGGCCGTCCGCGCGATCGATGCGATTGAATCTTCCGAAATTTACGTTAATTGGGGCGACGACGAAGTTGAATATGCTTTCTTCCCCTCTGCGAGCGCGATTTGGGCATGTGTTTAAGTTTGAGCTGTATTCGATTGAGGATATTGAGTCAATTTTGCAGCGGTCGGCGAAGATTTTGGAGTGCCAGATTGATAGTGCGGCGGCGGCTGTGCTGGCCAGATCGTCCAGACAGACACCACGCGTTGCGAATAGACTGTTACGGCGAGTACGAGACTATGCCGCACACAAGGGTGTTTCTGTGATTACCGAGGATATTGCTGTTGAGACCCTCGCTTCGCTCGGGGTCGACATGCTCGGACTCGATCGAACCGATATTGATTTACTCAAAATTATCATTGAGAAATTTCAGGGCGGACCGGTGGGGCTGAGCACGATGGCGGCCGCGCTGTGTGAAGAGCAGGAGACTATTGAAGATATTTATGAGCCCTATTTGTTGCAGCTGGGATTTCTGGAACGAACTGCCCGCGGCCGCATCGCCACAAAACATGCCTATACCCATCTCGGACTCCCCCAACACCCTACCCTTCTTTAACTTATTCCCATGAAGCGTCTTCTCCCTTATATTTTATTTTTCTTTTTTGTTGTTGGACTGACGTATGTTCTCTATGGTGGCAAAATTTCCGCACGCTTGAGTTCCGGTAACGGTACCGCACGCTCGGATGTTCAAGATGACGACCATATTCGTGAAGCAACCGCTTCCGGTAAACTACAATCACTTGGGAGCGTTTCCATTCCGGGATCCGGTACACATATTCTCGTCCAGAAGGACAAATCAACTATTCTTCTCAGCGCACTTGGAGTCAATTTGGATCCATATGTCGGCAAGCAGGTTGAAATTGAGGGTCGTGTCGCAAAAACAGCAAGTGGCAAAGATCTGATCCAAGTCTTGCGTCTCAAGGAACTACCCCCTGAAGCGACCGATGATACGACGGTGTCTTCGAAGGTGTGGGTTCCTTTCGAAGATATTTCCTTCGGTGTGAAATTTCTAAAAAGAGACTTCTGGAGGTCGACGACTGCCGGTACTATTGTTTTTACTATTCCTTTTGATCCTACGAGCTGTGGTGTTGTGTGTGATCTCGTGAAGGATGACACTATTACGCTAGAAAAAATCGATAATTCGAAGGGCGTGACGCTCGCGAGCTTGTCGGGTGATCCTAAGCTTGCCACCAGAAATCTCATTGGTGTCAAATCATTAAGCGGATATAAACTTTCAAAACCTGATGGCTCTATTATTGCTACGGTTGCTAGTGGAAAATGGGTCTATAGATTCACCTATGTACCGGGCGCTTTTCGATCGGCTGACGCGGTGGCTAATGATTTTCACTCTCTCTTGAACTCATTCGAGTTCTTGTCAGCTCCTTCTATTTAAAGCTGAAAATTTGGTTGACGTTTCATATTTAGCACTCTAAACTATTGAGTGCTAGATTGTTCTTATTTCAACATTATAAATCAAAACACCCACTTGAGGAACTGTAAAGCTCATCTGAGTGAAATCGGCTTTGGATTGTGCTACTATAGAGTGACGTAGCATTCCTCAGCTTCTCATTACCAATTACCCCTATACCCATGTCAGACTTCTCACGATTTGAAAAGTTTACCAAGGAGGCGAAACAGGCGCTTATTTATGCTCAGGATCGAGCGAAAGAGGCGAGATTAAATTATGTCGGAACGGAACATATTCTACTTGGCATTCTTTCACAGACCAACTCGCTTGGGTCTTCGATTTTGCTTAGTTTTGGGGTGTCGTTAGAAAATGTGCACCTTGTTTTGAAGACGGTTGGACGAACCGGTCAGCAACAAACGAGCGACAAGGGGCCTACGGGTTTGAGTGGATTTGCCAAGAAGGTTATCGAGGACGCGGTACATTGCGCGGCTGAATTCAGTCATGCCATGGTAGGAACAGAGCATTTGCTACACGCCCTCGTTTCCCAGGAAAACACCGCCGCGACGGTTATTTTGGAAAACATGAAGGTCAATCCTCAGGACGTGAAGGATCAGGTTATTGAAGCATTCGAGCGCAGCCGCATGCAGAATGGAGGTAGTCCAATGGGGCAGTTTGGAAACAATCAGATGATGAATCCGATTGAATTTTTTCTCAACGGCCTCCAGGGCGTGATGACTCAAAATCAAGAAGGAGGTAAGCCCGGAGCGCAATTTGGTAAGTCGCCTTCTGATCCTGCTGCTGCTGGTGCTGCCAAAGCGACTAAATCTCAAAAGGGCCAGAAGCAAAGCAAAACTCCGGCTCTCGACTATTTCACAACCGACCTCGTGCTCGAGGCTCGAAAGGGAAAGTTGAGCCCGGTTATCGGACGCGCCAAGGAGATTCAACGAGTTGTGAGTATTTTATGCCGCAAGACGAAAAATAATCCTGCTCTTCTCGGTGAGCCTGGTGTTGGTAAAACGGCCATTGCCGAGGGTCTCGCCCAGGCGATCGTCCGCGAGCAGGTGCCGGATTGTCTCTTGGATAAGCGATTATTGTCGTTGTCCATGACCTCTCTCGTCGCAGGTACCAAGTATCGTGGTGAGTTCGAGGAGCGCATCAAGCAGGTGCTGGATGAGGCATCAAGCCAGACAAATATTATATTGTTTATTGATGAGATGCATACCGTTATCGGCGCGGGATCGGCCGAGGGAAGCCTGGATGCGGCGAATATACTGAAGCCCGCGCTTTCGCGCGGGCTCGTCCAAGTGATTGGCGCGACGACTACCGCCGAGTACCGCAAGCATATCGAAACGGATACCGCTCTCGAGCGACGTTTCCAAGTCGTTATGGTTAGTGAGCCAAATATTGAGGACACGTTGGAGATGATTCATGGTCTGAAAGAGGGTTTCGAGGAGCACCACAGTCTGATTATCGAAGATAGCGCCGTTGAGGCAGCCGTTCGCCTCTCCAAGCGCTATGTCCACGACCGATTCCTTCCGGACAAGGCGATTGACCTGATCGATGAGGCTTCTTCGTTGAAACGTATTTCCGCCAAGGGAAATATTGATACGATCCGTAAATTACAACAGGAATTAAACGAAACTATTAAGTCAAAAGAAGAGGCCGTATCAAATCAAAACTACGAATACGCCGCAGAGCTTCGTAATAAAGAGCTTGAGGTTATGCGCGCTATTGATGAGGCAAAGACGTTAAAAATTCCTCGTGAACAGCGTGAGCATGTTACCGAAGAGGACGTCGCGCGCGTCGTCGCCACCATGACCGGTGTTCCCGTTATGCGCTTGATCAAGGAAGATGCCGATAATTTACTCAAACTCGAAGAGACGCTTCACAACACGATTATTGGTCAGGATGAGGCCGTTATTTCTGTGGCGAAGGCAATTCGTCGTTCACGCACGGGAATTTCTGATCCAAATCGTCCAATCGCCTCTTTCATCTTCTTGGGACCAACGGGTGTTGGTAAGACCGAGCTGGTTAAAACCCTCGCGAAACAGGTTTTCAATGATAAAGACGCGTTGATCAAAATAGATATGTCCGAGTTCATGGAACGTCATAATACTTCACGATTAGTGGGTACGACAGCGGGTTATGTCGGTTATGAAGATGGCGGTCAGCTCACCGAACAGGTTCGTCGGAAGCCATATGCCGTGATTCTCTTCGATGAGATCGAAAAAGCCCATTCCGAGGTATTCAATTTGTTGTTACAAATTTTGGAAGATGGTATTTTGACCGACGGTAAGGGGCGAAAGGTCGATTTCAAAAATACCATTATCGTCATGACTTCCAATATCGGCGCTGATAAATTAACGGAAAAAGCTGCTCCATTTGGATTCAATCTCCGTGGTGGCGAACTCGAGCAGGCGATGTCAAATTTCGAGGCGATGGAAGAAGACGTTCAGAAAGAATTGAAAATGAAATTCCGTCCTGAGTTCCTGAATCGTATCGATAAGATCGTTATGTTCAAGCCACTTGTTCATGATGATGTGAAAAAAATTGTCGAGTTGAATTTGCGACAGCTACAGGAACGATTGAAATTAAAGAATATTACGTTGATTCCTGATCAGAGTGGACTCGATGTCATCTCCAAGAAGGGTTATGATCCGCAATATGGCGCTCGACCGGTTCGCAGGGCGATTCAAATGTTGGTCGAAGATCTCCTCACGCAGGGATTTTTGGATGGACAGTTTTCTGATGGGGATACCATTTCGATTACGAAAGATCCTTCCGATGAAAACAAGGTCATGCTGACTAAGATCATCGGCTCCGTTTCTTCCGCAGGTGTCGCTGCCGCTCCTCGCAAGACAAAGACGGTTGGTAGCTCAGTCTCGAGTTCGACGAAAAGCGCGACGAAGAAGGAGAAAATTGGTGAGGTGAAGGGGTAAAAACATTTTCAGAAGGGTCGTTTGTTCTGGAATTTTATGGTATAGACAATGTCTAGACAAAGTACATACAAAACACATACCGGTATATGTGGAGTGTATATCCTTTCCACCTTATTTCTGCCTTGACGAGGCCAAAATTACCCCGTAGAATGTCTCCGCTTTCGCTCTGACGGGTACACAGATAATACAGCCGTTGAAGCTGAAAGTGACGTAACCAATCGATCATTTTTTATATTTTTACCTGTATTATCGAACTTTTATTATGCCACAGCGCGTACAAAAAAAGGAGTCTCCGATTATGGATGCACTCTTTGCCAAGGAGAGTCTGATGCCCGATTTCAAGCCGGGTATGTTAGTTGAGGGAACCGTAGCTCTGATTACCAAGAGAACGATTCTCGTAGATTTCAATGGAGTTGCTACCGGTCTCGTATCGGGACGTGAGCTTCATGATAGTTTGAATACCTTGAAGGGTTTGCAGATTGGAGACACGATTTCCGCCTATGTCATTGAAGATGAGAACGAGGATGGATTGGTATTACTGAGTTTGAGGAAGGCTTCACAGGAGAAGCGATGGGTTGCGTTTATTGATGCGTTCAATACCGGAAAAATTATCAAAGTTGTCGCTAGCGAGGCAAACAAAGGAGGACTTCTGCTTGAACTCGATGGTATCAAGGGCTTTATCCCCGTGTCGCAACTTGCTCCACTGCACTATCCACGTGTTGATGGCGCTGATCCAAGTCTTATCTTGGGACGTCTTCAGTCACTTGTTGGAATCGAATTTGCCGTTAAGATTATCTCTATTGATAAGGAAAACGGTAAGCTTATTCTCTCCGAGAAGGCAGCCTTCGATGAGGACCGACGTAAGAGTTTGGTCACGCTTAAGCCTGGAACGGTGGTGCATGGCAAGGTCAGCGGAATCGTGAAGTTCGGTATCTTCGTCGCCTTTGATGGCCTGGAAGGTCTCGTTCATATTTCAGAAATCGCTTGGGGTCATGTGAGTAATCCTGCCGACTTCGCTAAACTTGGTGATAAGGTCGATGTTCAGGTCATTGGCGTTGAGGGAGACAAGATTTCATTGAGCATCAAGCGTTTGATTGCTGATCCTTGGTTAGAGGTCGCAAGCAAGTACAGTGTTGGAACGGTTGTAGAAGGAGAGATCAACAGAATCACTCCATTCGGTGCCTTCCTCGCACTTGAGGGCGATATCAATGGTCTCATCCACGTTACCGAAATTACCGACAAACAGATTAGCGATCCTAGTGAGGCGTTGAAGGTTGGTGACAAGGTGAAAGCCCGTGTCATTGCCATCGAGCCTGAGGAGCGACGAATCGGTCTCTCGATCAAGGCCGTTGATAACCCACCAGAGGGCATCACGGAAGGTCCAGACGGCGAGGTCGTCAAGAAGCCAAGAAAGAAGGCCGGAGCCAAGAAGGATTTGAGCGATTTGAAGGAGATCGCGGGGTAGGTTGTGGTTCTCGATTGTGCAGTTATACGAGACGGAAAAATTTGAAAAGGGATCTCAAAAATGAGGTCTCTTTTTCTTATACGCGCTAGCTTTTTATTCTAGAATAGGTACGATTTTCCGTATCTTTTATGAAATAAATTACCTGGACGTCCAGAAATGTAATTATCCAATATTTTTATTTTTGTATATAACTGAGCGCGCTGTAATCATGGTATACTGGCGGTACTATGAATCTGGATGAATTTTTTCTTGAGCGATATAAGGGCCTCAATGGAGAGCAGAAGAAGGCTGTCGATACGATTGAGGGGCCGGTGATGGTGATTGCGGGGCCAGGATCGGGAAAGACGGAGCTTTTGAGCCTACGAGTAGCGAATATTCTGAGACTGACGGACACGCTTCCGTCTTCTATTCTCTGCTTGACCTATACCGATGCGGGGGCGATAAATATGAGGAAGAGACTTGCCGGGCTCCTAGGGCTGGATGCGTACAAGGTAGCGGTTCACACATTCCATGGATTTGGGACGGAGATTATTAACAAAAATCCTGAGTATTTTTATCAGGGCGGTCGATACAATCCGGCGGATGATTTGACGAGGTATGCGATTTTGGAACGAATCCTCGAACATTTGAAGTATAATTCTTCGCTAAAATCCTATCATCCCGAGCAGGGTTACACCTTCCTCAAAGACATTATTGATAAAATTGGTGAGCTCAAAAAGGGGGGCTTAAGTCCGGAGAATTTCAAGGAAATTTTGGAGGAGAACATGAGCTTCTTGGAGCAGGCGAACGCGCTCCTGGAGCCGGTTTTTCAGAAGACAATGAGCGCAAAAACGCTTGTCGCTATCCCGGAACTGATTGCGAACCTCAAGGGAATTACCTTTCAGGCTCGGGCGACTCCACTCCCCTATCTAATAAATATGAAAGAGACTCTCGTTACGTCACTGGAGGAAGCGTATGAGGCGGCTATGGCCGGAGATAAACCAAGTTCGAAGCCCGTCACGGCATGGAAGGATCTCTATGCGAAAAAAAATGATGACAAAACGTATACCTTCAAAGATTTAGAGAGGATCAAAAAACACCTCGAGCTCTGCGATGTATATGCGCAATATCAGAAGCAGCTCCACAAGGAAGGCTTCTTCGACTATGAAGATATGTTGCTGGATACCGTAGATGCGTTTACAAAATATCCCGAGCTGAAATACAACCTACAGGAACGATATCTTTATGTTTTGGTCGATGAGTTCCAGGATACGAATGGCGTGCAAATGCGACTTCTGGATCAACTCCTTGATAATGACGTGCATGAGGGACGGCCGAATATCTTGGCGGTGGGCGATGATGATCAGGCGATTTACAAATTCCAGGGGGCTAATATGGCGAATCTGATGGAATTTCACCGGAAATATCGGGAGCCGACTATGGTTGTGCTACAACAAAATTACCGCTCTACGCAGCCAATTCTCGACTTTGTCAGACAAGTTATTTTAAAAGGTGAAGAACGACTGGAAAATCAACTTCCTGATCTGATTAAAAAAGAGCTCTACTCGGCCAATACCAGCCTCACGACGGGAGAAATTATAGAGAAAGAATTTTCTACCAGTTTGGAGGAGATGGTCTGGGTATCAGAAATAATTCAGAAGAAACTTGCTGATGAGAAAACCTCGCCTTCGGCGGTGGCCGTGATTGCGCGTAAACACGAGACGCTCGAACGCGCGGCCAAAGTCCTCGACTACTTCGGCATACCGGTTTCCTATGAGAGGAAGCAGGATCTCCTCGAACAGAAACATATCAGGGAGCTGATTACGATACTCAAATTTGTGAATACCATAGCCACAAAGAAGCAGAGCGAGGCAGATGAACTTCTACCTGAGATTTTGAGTTTTCCATTTTGGGGCGTGGACCGGATTGAAATTTGGAAAATTTCGGCAAAGGCATATAAGGATAAAAAAGATTGGCTAACGGTCATGCTGGAAAGTGACAACGAACAGCTCAAACAGATTGCCACCTTCCTGATTCACCTCGGCATCGATGCAAAAGAAAAAACCGCGGAAGAAATTATTGATATGATCACCGGCGTAGATGAGTCAGAAATGGCTTTCCAAAGCCAATACAAGGCATACTACTTCAACGCATCGAAATTTGAACATGAGAAGCTATCCTACATCAATCATTTACAGGCGCTACAGGCGCTCATAGAGAAAGTACGCTCATACAAAGGAACCGGCGCCAAGACCGTCTCAGACGTCGTAGAACTCACTACGCTCCACGAGAAACATCTGATCAAGATGACCTACCGTAATGCGTTTAACAATGAAGAAAAGGCCGTGAACCTCATGACCGCGCACGGGGCAAAGGGACTCGAGTTCGAAAGTGTCTTCCTACTCCACTGTCATGACGCCGAGTGGACCCGCAGCCACTCCGCAGACAAGCTCACCCTCCCGTCGAATATTCCCCTCGCCGCCGAATCCGAAACCGATGATGACAAGTTGCGACTCTTCTATGTTGCGCTTACCCGAGCCAAGAGAAACCTCTATCTCACCCGACATCAGTATAATGAAAAGGGTAAGGAGCAGATCAGGCTGCGATTCCTGGAGGACTCAACACTTGAGAAAAAGGCAAAAGAGAATCTCGATTCGACATCTATTGAGCGAATGCATACTGACTTTGCCCAAGAAAAAGGATTAGAAAAACTTCTTTTACTGCAGTTGAAAATAGAAAAGCACGAGGTAACAAACATCGAGGAACAGGACATCCTGAAGGGACTTCTGAAGGATTATAAGCTCAGTACAACCCACCTAAATAACTTCCTCGACATCACGAAGGGCGGCCCTCAGACCTTCCTCGAGCAGAACCTTTTGCGCTTCCCGCAGCGTCCTACCTTGCCTGGCGTGTATGGAAACGTCGTACACTACGCGCTCAATGCGTTTTCCAACGAATTTAGAATGACAAAAATTCTCCCATCCCTCGACTTCCTCATCAACCAGTTCGAGCAAGAGCTTGGGCGGCAGCGGCTGAATAAGAAAGATTTCACCGACTCCCTCGAAAAGGGACGAGACCATTTAAGCGCCTACTACAGCGAACGAAAGGACTACTTCAACCCCGACGACCAGTCCGAATATGACTTCCGAGGCCAGGGTGTCGTGATCGAAAACGCCGAACTCACGGGAAAAATCGACAAGATGAGCCACGACAAAGAGAACAAAGAAATCATCGTCTACGACTATAAAACCGGCAAACCGCTCAAAAGTCTAGAACACGGCACTGACTATGAAAAAATTAAAGCCTGGAACTACCGCAACCAGCTCGTCTTCTACAAAATCCTCGTCGAAAACGCCAGAGATTTAAAAGGGAAATATACGGTTCGTCGTGGCTTTCTCGAGTTCCTTGTCCCGACGGACGGTAAGATTACTATTCTTCCTGTAGATATTACCGAAGAAGAAACCGAGAGAATGAAGAGGCTGATTGTGGCGATATATAACAAAATTATGAGTTTGGATTTCCCGGATATAGGCAAATATGAAAAGAACCTAGAGGGAATCAACACTTTCATTGAAGAACTGCTTGGAAACTAGCAAGGCTTCACAGAGGTTATTTTTTCTTGGATTGTTTTAAAGATTTCTTCGCCTCCGGATTTTTTAAAAAGTTCTGTTTTGTGACAACCGATCGTCCAAGCTCTTTTTCAAGTTCTTTTCGTGCAATGCCAGCCACTCTTCCGCCTCTATTCGCATCCTGTTTGAGTTTTATTACACCTTTCGAATTTTCCTGTCGATGAATTTCAGTTGTTGATCGCTCTCCGAGCATGTTAAAGATGAGCTCAAAATCATCCATGTGATCGCGCAGATTTTCGCGCTTCAAGCCCTTCAACTTTTTATATTCGCTTGGAGTAAGTCCAAATGTGGCTTTGGAGATTTCCGCAGTGAGGATTTCGTAATCTTGGTGGCCTTTGGCTCCGCGATTTTTCCATTCATCGGTGAGCTCTTCACGGATGGCGATGCCACGCATGCGTTTTTCGATCCAGTCATCAGAGTAACCCTTGGCTTTATAGAGTGCGCGGGTGCGCTTGGTCGCTAGCTCCGGATTTTCTATTTCCTGCACGCGTTCATATCCGACCTTTGCCAACCAACGTTTGAATGGCTCGGCTTTCGGTGATGGAATAGATTGAATAATGCGAAAAATACCTTCGGTATCAGCGCAATCGGTTTCTCGAAGCTTCCCATCCGTTGCCACCATTTTCAACTGTCTACAAATTGTAGATAGTTGAAATTCGTCTTCGCTTTGCACCCTCGCCTTCATAGCTGTCCAATAAACACTGGGTCTCTCGCTGTCTGTTAAAGCCTCAATGACATCCACCACAGAAAACCACCATTCTCCATTATGGAGAGCTTTTCGTATTTT
>CALREA010000027.1 GCA_943355055.1 Candidatus Peribacteria bacterium
AACAAGATTCTCGCCAAGTTCAACGTCTCGGCCGATCTCAATAGCGGTGATGCTGCTGAAAACGCAGTATTCCTCCGCCAGTTTGATCTCCGCTTCTCTCGAACAGGTGTCAATCTTGCCAACCTCAAGCTTTACCCATCAGCCGTCGATCAGAACGCTGCATATGCTATCAGCCCATCATTCTGGGTATCGGCAAACGCAGCACGATTTGATATCTCAGGTTGGGAATCACTCGCAGGTGCGTACAACAAAGTCGTAGAAGGTAACTCCGTCGGAGTAGTTGTTCGTGGCGATGTCACGGCAACCGCTCAGGGAGGTACACTCTCCGTTGAGTTGAGCAACCTCGGATCATCCACCTCGACCACAAGTCTCGGTGCCGGTGACAACGGTGGTGATATCCAGTGGAGAGATACTACAAATGGAAACAACACCTTCTGGGTCAAACAGGGCTCATCCACTCAAGTCTCCCTCAACCCATCAACGCTCACATTCAGCGCCGCCTCCGGTACACTTGATACCACAAGACCGGTAGTATCAACCGTAAGATTTATCAACGGTACAGGTACGAACCAGACCGCTAACAGCATCGATTCGGATATCGTGTGTACAGGTACGGCAACATCCGCAACACTTATTTGCGATAATGCAACTGTCGTATTTAGCGAAGCAATCGATCCAGTAGGACTGGGTTCACTCACTGGGGTATCTGCAGCTATGCGTACCGTATTGGCAGGACTTGTTCCTTCCGGTACCGTCACGGGAAGCGGCGATACGCTCACGATTACAAGTCCATCTGGCGTACAGGCTCCAACAGGTATCGTAACGGATAGTATCGTTTTGGGCATAAACGGAACAAGTGTTGTTACGGTTATGGGAATCACAACGAATACCGCTACAGTTGCAGCAGATCTAGCCGATGGTAACTTAGCTCCATTCGTTGCACTTGACGCTACAGGTACAACGCTTAAGATCTACAACATTGATAATGCTGTAGACCGAGCAATTGGCGCAGCTTCTGCGGGAGCCATTACGGCGAACGCAGCAGCAACTATTATGGATCTCAATGGTAACTTCCTTAATACAACTGCTCCAGCACTCGCTGGCCAATTCTAGTCATTTTGTTCTGTAGTAACTTCCATTCTAGAATTTTATTCTAAATGTAAGAAAAGCCCCCGGCCCAAAAGCCGGGGGCTTTTATTTTGTCAAAAAAAGAGATAAAATGCGTACACTACCGATATAACCTCTATGATAAGTATGAAAAAAAATATTCTTCTTGTGCTCACCGCCATTACAATAGGGGTTATGGCTATTGGATGTTCCAAGAGCATAGACACCGGAAATACATCCCCTTCATCAAATGCATCAAATGCTAACGGTAGTCCATCGACGAATCAGGCACATACAACAAAAAATACTCAATCTGATGCGGAGATATATGCAAACAAGGCGTCAGTAATCGTGAAAGAGAAGGGGGACCCATTAGAGGCATTAAATATATACAAAAAATTATTAGTTCTTTTACCAAAGGGGCATCCAGCCAGAGAAGAAGTTTTCCAGTACATTATGAAAAGTAGCTTGGAAATGGCACAGTCAGACGATCGAGAAAAGATTCAAAAAGGTATTCAGATTGCCACAGAGCTCAATAACATTGAAGCTGGTGACTTCTACATTGAAAACCGACTCATTTACGGCTATACAAGTCTCGCAAAACTAGAAGCAGCAAAGAAAAATTGGACTGTCGCTCTCGACTGGACAAAACAGGCCCTAATGCTTCATTTTAATACGGAAGCCATGCGTGAGCGACTCGTCATACGTATCGAGCAGGCGAAAGAAGATATAGCAAAAGGAAACAACGAGGAGGCCAAAAAATTCTTAGCAGATGTAATTGATATAGCCACTTTAGAGAGCAATAAAGCAATTTATCAAAAAGAGCTAAAAGTCGCCCAAGATCTTATGAATAAAATATCGAAATAAGAAATAATTCATACTTATAACAACGCCATTTCGTTTGAAGCCGGCCGTAGCTGAACTATAATCATCACACGTAAAACGTATATCATATTTCTTACCCCCTAATCCACCCACCTCTATGGGACGTCTATCTTTCCTGCTCCGTAAGAGCCTTTACCTTACGATCGCCCTTGGCACTTTACTCCTTGGCGCAGGCATCGCAAGTGCCGCCACACCGTCGATCACGGCGGCCACGTTCAAGGCAACTACCTCTGACAAGATAATGATCTTTTTTGCGCAGCCGGTATTTGCTAATGCAAACGGTACGGGCAATCTTAATTGTACAGATTTCACTTTTACGCCCGCAGTAGGTGGTGGAACGCTCGTTGCAGCTGATTATGCAACGGCAGTTTGTACACACATCGCAGGCAACAACTGGATGGTGATTCAGATGGCAAACGTCGCAGGAGCTGGGGATACGGGAGCATTCATTACTCCGGTGGCAAATAATGTATTTACCGTTGGCGGCGCGGTTCCAAACAAAGCCATCGCTCTGACGACTGACGCCGGCGCTCCGACATTCGAAGTAAAATACAAATCAGGTGCCGATAAGTTATTAATGGAGTTTACCGAACCTGTTTGGACAAGTGATATGAAGACAGCAGCTTTCGCTGACAACAGTAGTATAACAAGTGCAGATTTTACCTATACGGATGCGAGTGCCGACGGAGCTGCGAGTTTAACAGCGGCGCAAGTGCATACAGGCGATAGGACAAAAGTTCAACTTGATCTCAATACAAACTTGGGCGCATCGGATATAAGCGGTACACCTGATACGATAAATGTAGCCAGCGGAGCAGCCATCTACGATATTTTTGGTAATGCTGTCGCTTCTGCGGTAAAAACCCTAGGAGGTGCTAGCACTTTTTCTGACACAGCAGTTCCAACCATCACAAGCGTAGAGGCGGTGATTGGAAAACCAAATATCCTCGTGAGTTTCTCCGAGCCGGTCTTTACTGACTTTCCAGCCAGCGTATCAGCTGCTCTCGACAACGCGGCGATCACGAATGATTTAACCTATACTGACACGACACAAACGGCGAGAATTCTCAGCGCGGCTCCTGCCGTTGCGACCATCGCAGGTAATAGTTGGATTTTGCTTACACTCAGTACGAACATAAATTCCGTTGATATCACTACAGCAACAGCAGATACCATTAATGCTGTGAATAACTCACTTTTTGATGCATTTGGAAATGTAGCAGCTACTACTGCTGTCAAGCTCGATGATACAACTAATCCAACCATCCTCACTCTCACCCTCAGCAAGGCCAGCAACCAAAATGTTCTCACGGCGGTATATAGCGAGGGTGTCACTCGCGCAACCGGACCAGCGGCCAACGCTTCACAGGCTAGCTCCACAACCGTGGGAGATGTGACAACCGCAGGTACGATGGCAGGTTTCGGGGCATTCGCTACACCAGGAACAGTTACGTATAAGACACTAAAAAACACAGTGGCTCTTAATGCAGCCGCCACAATCTACACCTTCACGATGGGTGGTCAGAGCCTGGGAATCAGAACATCCACCGGAGCGCAGACAGAGTTTTCCGGAATTTTCACGCCTACAACAGCTGTGACCGATCTCGCTCCGAATGCAGCAAATGCCATGGAGGCAACATCAACGCACGCAACGCTTGCGGGAGGAGCCAGCTGGGATCTCACCGCGCCATCCGCTCCAACACAACTTCAGATTCAGGGCGCATCGGCAACGAATATTAATCTCGCATGGCAGGCCATTGGAACCACGTCAGATTTTGCAAGATATGAGCTGTACTATCGACAGTCAAGTTCAGGCGTTACCGTAACAAACGGTACGGCATGGACGACGACAAATGATCCGCTCCTGGCAACGAACTCAACCGGTGCAACGAACCTGACAGGCCTCAATACAGGCTTTGTGTACTATGCAACGCTCGCCGCCGTAGATCTCGCTGGAAATCCAGCCCTCTCTAATGAAACCAACGTAGCAACCAGCTCGACATCCACCATCGACTCCGCAGCTCCAGCGACACCTACAGCGTTGGCGGCAACGGTGAATAGCAGCGGAAAGGTAGTGTTGACATGGGTAGATCCGATTGATACCGACTTGGCCAGTATCCAGATTTTACGTGGTTCGAATGGTTTCCCGATTTCAGGGGCGACCTACGCAACCATCGCAAAGGGAGTAAAAACGTATACCGACACAGACGTGAAAGTGGGCGACGTACTTAAGTATCAGATTCGCGCGGCGGATACATCTAATAATCTCAGTACGGCATCCGCAATCGTATCAATTACAGTCACCGCAGCAGCCACCCCGGCAACACCCGCCACTCCGGCTACGCCTGCGACACCGGGAGTAACTCCTGCTACGCCCGCAACTCCTGCAACTCCGGCTACCCCAGCCACGCCCGCAACTCCTGTAGTCAAAAAACAAGCTAAGGAGATAAAAAAGCTGGAAAAGCAACTCGCTAATCTTCAGATGAAACTTTCAAAAGCAAATAATAAGAAGAAGCCAAATCAGAAGACAGTCAAGCTACTTCAAAAGCAAATCGATAAGGCGAATGCAAAGCTGAGTAAATTACAAGGATAAAGGGTAGACAAGGAATAGATATTAAAACCCCCCGCGTAGCGGGGGGTTTTTGTTGATATAGCCATTTTGAACCAACTCTAGATCGTCGATTCAGAGTAGTATATAATCCCCACGGTTTACGAAATATATCTTAATTCTCTCTATCTCATGCGCCACATAAATTCTACTATTCGCAGCTTTATAATGATGATAGTCCCTATAGTAATTCTCTCTGCATGCTCATCTGCTCCAAAATCATCCAACGGCCAAGAACTAGGTCTTCCGGAGGGCCAGTCCCAGAAAGTGACCGTATATATGATTAAGCCCGGCGATAATGGAAAATTAGGGCATCTGCTCAGTAGCACCTGTCCGGACAGCATCATGCCGGTAGAGGTTAAAACGGAAAGTCCTTACATCTCCAGGGATCCATCGGCCTCTATTTTGATGTCTCTCGTAGCTATTAAGAAACTGAAAGCAGATACATACGCCGCACAAGGACTGGCAAACCCTCTCGCAAAATCATCATTACAGGATCCGGAAATAGAATTATCGAAAGATACGTATATCATCCGACTGAAGGGCACTTTTACCGTAGAGAGTGCATGTGATGCCGCCCGACAGCGTGCTCAAATTGAAGAAACCTTGAGGCGTGCCGTAGGAACCCATAGCTTCATCATCGACTTCAATGGCTCGGGACCACAAGGGTGGGCGAAGGCGTTTGAGGTGAAATAAGGAAGAAATTCTAACGTATCCATACATTATTTACCAGAATTAATACCATGAATAAAAAATACATTGCAGCTATGATTATCGGCCTGGTCATTCTTTCGGGATGCAGCAAAAAGACGGTATATATCAATACAAATACTCAAACTGAAGCAAAGACCGATAAGGCCACAGTCTTCATGATCGCCATAAATACCGATAAAAAAGCCAAGAATGTGATTACAAACGGTTGCAATGACAGTATCGTGCCGGTAGTGACAACGACGAACGAGTATGACGCTCTCGATCCGGTAGAATCAGTCAGCGCAGCATTTAGCGCGCTTCAATCAATGAAAGAGGAGGAATATAAAGCAAAAAATCTACAGAACCCAGTTGTCAAGTCATCATTGAAACTTACGAAAGTGGAAAAACGGGACAACAACGAGGTAGTAGTAAGCATCGATGGAAAACTCACGCTACTGGACACCTGCAATGCACTTCGTCAGCGTGGTCAGATTGAGCAATTGCTCACAAATGCAGCCCAGGGTAATGCGATTACCATTATTTTCAATGGCTCAGCGGATGAATGGGGGAAGTCATTTACTATGAAGGCATAGACAAATATAGCGCTTTCCAGAAGGCGATGATGACTTTCCTACGATCAATAAGGACAGTGGCGATGTCATAGTGAAGGGGGAGTACGCGACAGGAACGTATATTGTCCTATTCACCCTGGGATACAATTATGAATGGGAGTGGAAACTCAATTCATTGAATATGAATCCTGTACTGCCGGGTGAGGTTGCCACCGTGAGAGCAGCGGCGAAGAAGGCCGCGGAAGATGCGAAAAAGGCGGCACTGACGCCGCAAGATACGAAATAAACAGCACGGCAAACGTCGATGATATTCTGCCGTGTTTGCGCGGGCGGTGAAGAGATATCTTTTGTAAGGTAATAGTCAAATCATTGTGCACGCTGGGGAACATGTGGTTTTGAATAAGCTGGAGATTTTTGCATTGAGAATGAATGAGAAATATGATACTATGATTCTATAATATGTTAAAAATAACATTTTTTAGAAACATAATATATGAATTACATCAGCTTCAGAAAGGCATTAAGTAGCTTTGAAGGTTTCACGCCGGGTGACATACGAAAAATAGATCCATCGTTTCAATCGCGAAGGCTCCATGAATGGCAGCAAAAGGGCTATATTGTCAAGCTTCGTCGTGGCCATTATCGTTTCGCTGATACACCGCTTACCGAAGAAAAACTTTTCCATCTGGCGAATCATCTCTACGATCCATCCTACATATCACTCGAGTCCGCTCTCGCGTATTATGGGCTCATTCCGGAAGGCGTGTACACCATCACCTCGGTCACCACACGGAAGACGGGACGTTTCACCTCGCCGACGGGTACATTTACTTATCAGCACATCAAGGAAAATATTTTTTTTGGTTATGGATTAAGAAAGTATGGTACATTGATCTATAAGTTTACTGAAAGAGAAAAAGCGGTACTCGACTACCTCTATCTGCATCCTGAGCTCTCGGACGAAGGGGCGCTGCAGGAGTGGCGGTTCGACGGCGAAGAGTTCCTGAGGAGTTATGATGGAGAAAGATTCGAGCGCTATCTGAAAGCATACGACAACAAGGAGCTGACAAAGAGAGCAAGGAACTTGATTGCATATATACATAACAATGCATAACATGCTTACCCTCGAAGAAATTGCAGCCCAATATCCGGCATTTCTCCAATCATTTCGGAGGGCTATGCTGCGAGAGTATCTTCAGTATAAGATACTGGAAATAATTTTTGCCTCGAAATATGGCAATAAACTTTCCTTCCTAGGGGGTACGGCGTTACGCATTATCTACAACAACAGTCGATTTTCCGAAGATCTTGATTTTGATAATTTCGGCCTGACAAAGGAAGAATTTGACGAGATCGCGGAGATCGTGAAAAACGGACTTGAGAAAAACGGACTCCGGGTGGAAATAAATACCGTTGCTCGGGGGGCATATCGATGCAATGTTCGGCTTCCCGATATTCTTTTTACGAATGAGCTTTCGCCAAATAGGGATGAAAAAATTCTCATCCAACTTGATACGGCTCCCCATAATCATGCGTATGCTCCTGAGCCCAAGCTCCTAAACAAATTTGATGTGGTGAGAGAAATTCTCGTCACTCCTCCGTCGATATTGCTGGCGCAGAAATTTTTCGCCGCAACGAATAGGCCGCGCGCCAAAGGGAGAGATTTTTATGACATCATATTTTTATCCTCATTTTGCAAACCGGATTACGAGTATCTGCAGGAAAAAATGGGAGTAAAAAATGCAGACGAACTTCGTACGCGAATGAGAGAAACGGTGGAAGCATGGGATTTTAAGGCGCTCGCACGTGACGTACAGCCATTTCTATTTCATGCAGAGGATGGGAGGAGGGTAGAGATGTTTCCAAGATTCATGGAACAGATAGATTTGTGAGTGACTACCCATCCGTCTAGCCAACGTTTCCGAGTCCCGAAAGTGCAGATCAATGTCGGCCTGCCGGAAGACTGCATTGAGATAACGAAGATTTATCTTCTCCTTGATAGACACAGGGCGGGTATCAATCTCCAGTGATAGATCGCCTTGAGAATCAGCACTTGAAGGTATTCCCGAATCAGGTTCAGTATTCCACCGGAAGTCACTCCTCTTTTTTTGATTCATCGATAAGTTTGGCGAGACATTGCATAGGCATGAAAGTTATGAAGTAAAAAAAGAAGTTTTTTCGATTCGAATAGTCGAGCATAACGAAAAACTTTTTTGAAATTAAATTTGATTTCAGTCGCTTCCAAGCGGGACTGCTCCCAAAAAGTGTTCGTAGGCTGAAGTCTGGCAGTATTCAGATAAAACCAGTCTACCAGAGCTTTTTCTTTTTCCGCCATGAGCGTACTCGGATCAAAACCGGTAAACGCTTCACGACGGATAGTGCGATAGGTAAACACTCCGGCAGGCGTCTGGAAACGACGAGTGGCTTTCGGGGTAACAAGCGTATATTCAAATACTGCCTCTGGCATAATGCCATAGAAATTCAAGGCATACTCCAGACTGATATAACACGGAGAATAGAGGCTTTTGGCAATTTCAGCCGTGCCGATATTTGCATCGTTAAATCTATACACGCCACGTTTGAGGGCGACCAGATCTCCGGCATTTTTCCATTGATGGAGCTGGAGGTTGAGAACGTTAGGATGATCGGTAAAGCAAACCAGACGAGCTTCCGCCGTCGTAAAAACATTTTTTTGCATCATTTTTCGGAAATCTCTTAGTTTCATTTAATTATATAATTTTATAATCAACTGAAATAATAATACACGATAGCAGCTTCAATATCAACAGGGTGATCATAACAAGAATCCCCTTGCATAATTGTATCATTTTTGATACAATTAATCAAAAGATACCTAATCACAAATCATGAAACAAGTACCAATCGAACATCGACTCACGCCGCGACAGAGGGTGATCTATGATATGTTGCAAAAGCAGGAAGGTGACACAAACAGAGAGTTTGTGAAGCAGTGTTCTAGGAAATTCGGAAGTATCTCCAGAGTAACGATAGTGAGAGATATGAATGATTTAGTGAGGATGGGGTACGTCGTCAGAAGTGGGCGCGGGAGGAGCATGATCTATCGAGCACAAAAGCAACCGAGTGGGCGTGAGAAAAGTCGAATGCGAAGTATTCCACCTTTTCTCAAAAAATATTTTTGGGATACGGATATGGCAAAGTTATCACTCACAAAACACGCCACCTATATCATCGAGCGGATTTTGGAATTTGGAGACAGAGAGGCTGTCACATGGCTTCGGAAAGTATTTCCCGAAAGAATGATCGTCTCGGTACTTGGGTCATCGCGCCGCATCTCTGACCGAAGTTGGAATTTCTGGAAGCTCATATTTTCACATCATAATTTCGTATCATCATGCACCAGGAGATTCTCGAAAAAAACACAGGAAAAAATCTGGAACTACTAGGAAGATCAAAAATGCTAGATAGCTGGTACCTCGCCGGCGGGACTGGTCTCGCGCTTGCCTTCGGCCACCGAATGTCAATCGACCTTGATTTTTTCTCATCAAAAAAAGGTAGTAATGAGAACATGGTGAGAGAGCTGAAGCAGCTCGGAAATTTCGAGGTAGAGACATTGGAAGAAAAAACATTGCATGGAATTTTTAATGGAACGAAAATGAGCTGCATATATTATCCCTATAAGATGCTCCGCAACACGAACGAATTTCACGGCATACACATTGCCGATCCGATCGATATCGCCTGCATGAAAATAAGTGCCATCTCCAGCAGGGGGACAAAAAAAGATTTCGTAGACCTCTATTATCTTTTACAAAAATGGTCACTTGCGGAAATAGTGGCATATTTTGAGGAAAAATATGAAGAGATTGGATATAACATCATCCATATTCTCAAAAGTTTAAGTTATTTTGCCGATGCCGACGAAGATCCGAACCCCATATTTATCGAGAAAAGTCATCCATCGTGGAATATCATAAAAAGAACGCTGCAGCGTGAGGTAAAAAAACTGCTATAATGCCCGCACATGCCCCCTCTCGTCTCCCTCATTATCATCGGCTACAACTCTCAGAAGTTTCTCAAGACCTGCTTCGATGCGATTCTGGCGCAGACCTATCCGAATCTTGAGCTGATTTTTATTGATAATAACTCTTCGGATGATTCGGTGGAGTGGACACGCCAGACGTATATAGATTATCTCGCTGAAGATGCGACAAAACGCCTGATAGTAATCAAAAACGCCGACAACATCGGCTACACCGGTGCGGCAAATCAGGGCATAAAAATGAGCAAAGGCGAGTATGTCGTCATCACGAATCCGGATATTATCTACACGCCGGAGTATTTTGAACAAGCAGTCGCGCATATGGAGGGGGATGCAAAAATTGCAGCCCTGACGGGAAAAGTGGTGAAGTATGATTTTGGAAAACAGAACGCAGATGGAACATTTGGTGGGGCGGGTCAGCAGACTTGTCCCTCGGGGGCGGCGAATTTGATCGACACCGTCGGACTCGCTATTTTTCGCAGTCGTCGAGTAATCGATGATGGCCAGGGGTTGACCGATGATGGGAGATTCGATACCGATGCTACCCAAGGAGGGCATCAGGTATTCGGCATCTCCGGAGCCTGTCCGATCTATCGTAGAACAGCACTGGATGACGTAAAATTGACCGTAGAGGGCCCTCATGGTGAAAAAGAGACAGAGTACTTGGATGGGAATTTTTTCATGTACAAAGAAGACGTGGACCTTTCTTGGAGGTTTACATTATTGGGATGGAAATGTTGGTACGACCCACGGGCGGTCGCCTATCACGGTCGCGGTACGGGCGTGAAACAACGCTTCACGGTGGGGCAGGTAGTGAAGGAGCGTGATGGACTTTCTCCATTCCAGAAAACATACTCCTACCGAAATCATCGCTTGATGCAATTGAAAAACGAACTCTGGGGAAATTTTTGGCACGATTTTTTGTACATTGCCGCGCGTGAAATTGGCTCCCTCGTCTACGTAACTTTCCGCGAACCCTATATCTGGAAATCCATCTGGCAGATGGTGAAACTCATCCCCTCAACACTACGCAAGCGTCGGCAAATTATGACGCGCGTTGAGGATCATTGGAGGCATCGCGGGGGAATGCGCGCAGCAGCGCGCGAAATGCAGCAGTGGTTTGTGGAACACTCGAGATACGTGAAAAATGATTGACATTCGTCTACGATTCGTCTATAATGCGACTATAAACAAAGCTGAATCATGTGGAATCCACGATACGCAATTTCGCCAAAACTTCTGCGAAATATTAAGCAGATTACGACGGTTATTGCTGATTTGAATAACCGTGTGGTTCCGCGCATAATTTTCTTCGACTTTGAGCGCAGGGCACGTGAAGTGTCGGCCTATGCTTCAACAAGTATCGAGGGTAACCCATTGCCGCTTACAGAAGTGAAGCGGATATTGAAGCAGCAGCCATTGCATATTCGAGATAGCGAGAAAGAGGTGTTGAATTATAATCGAATTCTGACAGAGTTGAACAAAGAAATTAGTTCCAAGAAGGGCGCGATATTTGATAAAAAAAATATTTTGCACATCCAAAAAGAAGTGACAAAAGGGCTGATTTCGCCGTTTCATAACGGAAAATTACGAAAAGAGCCTGTTGTAGTGAATGATCCAAGACAGAGGAGGGTGATATACCTTCCACCGGATCATAAGGATGTACCAGGTTTAATGAATGAGCTGATTCAATTTATTCATACGAATGAAGACATCCTCGATCCATTAATTATTGCCGGAATATTTCACAGGCAATTTGTTATTATTCATCCATTTATAGACGGAAATGGTAGGACGGCGCGTCTTGCAACAAAGGTAGTATTAGCAAAAATGGGTTTAGATACCTTTAATCTTTTTAGCTTTGAAAATTATTACAATAAAAATATCTCACAGTACTTTGAATATGTAGGACTAAAGGGGAATTATTATGATATAAATGCAACTATTGATTTTACGGAGTGGCTTGAGTATTTTACCGATGGAATTATCGACGAGTTGTTAAGAGTAAAAAAGGAGCTCGAATCCATAGGAAATACTTCATCGCATTTAGAGAAGCATCATATTGAGCTACTGTTATTGCTTCTAAAAAGAGGCACGTTGACAGATAGAGAGTATACAAAGCATACCGATAGAGCAAAACCAACGAGAAATACGGATTTTAATAAGCTGATTAACCTTGGCTTAATAGAGCGAAAAGGAAAGGGTAAGGCGAGCTATTATATTTTCTCTGATTTGCAGAAATGGGATGTTGAGTTGAAAAAACAGATGAGAGGAGCCAAAAAGTATACAAGTATCGAGAAATTTTTGAAATCACTGAGGTAATAAGACCTAGTCTATCTCTCCTGCCCCGCCGCCCTCGCATACGCCGCGCGAATCGCTTCATCGATAATCCCTTCAACATTTTTTTCATCAAAAACATGAATAGCCTGCTCGGTAGAGCCACCCTTCGAGGCCACTTTCAGTCGCATGCTCGTTGGGTCGAAATTTTCACCCCCAGGAGACGCTCCTACTGGAGTGCCCGTGGCGTAGGTGCTCGCCCCTTCGAATGTCTGCAGCGTAAGTGCTTTTGCAACCTCCGCATCAAGCCCGATGGCGACACCCGCGGCGATCATTTTTTCCATAAAATACCACACGTAAGCAGGGCCACATCCGCTAATCGCTGTCGCCATATCGATTTCATTCTCGGAAGCAACCTCATGAGCGCTTCCTATACTTTCGAGAATTTTCCGCACCAACATTCGTAACTCCGTATCTTTTATTTCAGAGTACAAAACCGTCGTACTTTTTCCAATGGAAGCCAGTAAATTCGGCATCGTGCGCGCGACACGATCTGATGCGAGCCACTCCTTCAATGCCGCCAACTTCACACCCGCGGCAATAGAAATCACCACGCACTTCCCCGGAAGATGTACAGAAATATCGCGGCAGGTCGCCTCCATATCGACCGGTTTCACCGCCAAAATAACAACATCGGCATTATCAACCGCATCGAGATTACGGGATGTAGTAACGATTTCCAACGAATGAAACGCGAGATGTTTTTCCACATTCTTTTCAGCGACACAAAGTTCAAAATCACCACCGCTAAAGTGCCGATGAATTCCTTTTGCAAATGCCTCCCCCATATTTCCTCCACCGATAATCGCGATTTTCATAGATGTAATAATTAAACCAACCCCGCCACGACGCCGAACCGTCCCGTGAGATGATTCTCGCGACGGTAGGAATAAAACTCATTCACATGATCCGAAGTGCACATATTGCTCATCTCAATCTGCCGCGCGGGAACGCCGGCCTCGATGAGTTGATCTTTTGCCGCAGCCCAAAAATCCACCTGCTTCTCATTGAAAATATACTGGTGAAACCCAGCCGGCAGTTCCCGCGCGGGATCGGTGAAGTAATGACAGCATGGTCCGATCGAGGGCCCGATACAGGCGACAATATCTTTCGCATCCACTCCAAACTCATCGCGCATGACCGAAACCGTTTTTCCAAGAATGTCCTGAAGTGCCCCTCTCCAGCCATTATGAACCATGCCAAGCGTCTTCGTAACCGGGTCGAGCAGAATAATCGGCTGACAGTCGGCAACCTGAATCAACAGCAAAATATCATTTCGATTGGTCACAAACGCATCCGTATCATCAATTTCATTTCGCTCGGGAAGCGCCTCACCGTGTGCCAAAACGGCGATATGATCACTATGGGTTTGATTGGCGGAAATGAGCACCCTGGATGAGCTATCCAAAAACTCATGTTCAAAAAACAGCTGCATAATCTGCCGATTCTTGGTGACATTCACCGCCGGATCACCAATACCATAGCGCACATTGAACGTGCTGAAGGGCGCCTCGCTAATACCTCCTACTCTCGTGAAAATGGCATGTTTACACACGCTCGAATATGGTTCGAGCATCGGGAACTGATAGTAGGGAATTTCGCTGCTGGCAATTTTTACAAACATGATTAAAACGTAACATATTTTTGCAAAACAAACGATAGTTCATTCGCCAAATCGGACGCGCTAAATGTGTACCCACGGGCCTTCGCCAATCTATCGCCACACGCGCCAAATAAATAAATGGCGCACTGCGCCGCCTCGAAACACGGCACTCCTCGCGCAATCAAACTCACGAGAAAACCTGCCAGCACATCACCACTTCCGCCAACCGTCATGCCCGCATTACCGGTTGTATTCAGCATGCTGTAGCCCTTGGTTGAAACGACAAGATCCTCAGCACCCTTGAGCAAAATCGAAATTTGCAAATCAAGCGCAAGATTCTGACAGTACCGTAATTTTTTTTCACGAAGCATATCTTCATCACGTTCAGGAAACGTTTTATCCGTAAGTTTCTGAAACTCATTCAAGTGTGGCGTGATAATAATGTCTTGATTTAGCGGAAAATCATGAATACGTCGCACGGACATAATCGCTACAGAATCCAAAACGGTCGGGATGGTAAGTTGAGGAATGAGGAGATCAAGCGCATTCCCCAAGGGACTAGTCTGCTGACCTGTCTGCGTCTCCCCCGATTCACCCATGCCCGGTCCAATCAATATGGCATCACACGTTTTTGCCAATGCCAAAGCGGCAGGAACCGCACCTATATGGAAAAAATCACCAGGATACGCCCGCACGATAAAATCAGGATACATCGCCCGGGTAATCTGAAAATTGCATTCCGGCACCATGAGATGTACCAGATCAGCACCACTTTTCTGCGCTCCCAGAGCCGACAAAATCGGCGCACCATGGTAGTCGATACTTCCTCCGAGAATCATTACTCGTCCGTTTTCACCTTTGTGTGAGGACGCTTTACGCTTTGGAAAGTGAGATACGGCGATGGATTTTGTAATAATGTCAGTCATATCGTGAGCATTATAGCGGGCGCGTCTGTCCATTACCACGGATCTTCCACTTGTAGGTCGTGAGCCCTTCGAGAGCGAATGGGCCGCGAACGTGTAATTTTTGCGTTGCAATACCGATTTCCGCCCCGAGTCCAAACTGGGCGCCATCGGAAAATTGCGTAGAAGCATTCCAATACACGCAGGCACTATCCACCCGTGCGAGGAACTCCTCGGCTCGCGCGACATTGTCCGTCACGATACACTCCGAATGATTCAGGCTATGTTCATCAATGTGAGAAATAGCATCGTCAAGCGATGAAACGATATGGGTTGTAAGAGTATAATCCAGAAATTCCGTATCAAAATCACCATCACCTCTTCTCTCATCACTCCGCACGTCAACCATCGGATGCCCACGCTCCTCGCTACTTTTTCTCAACCCTTCATCTAACATCGGGAAAAACTTCTCGCTGACTTTTTCATGAACCAGTAACACATCAAGCGCATTGCACACGGCAACTCTCCGCGTTTTGGCATTCACCGCCAAATCCCGCGCCATGTCTAAATTTGCAAATTCATCGACATACATATGCACCACCGACGCGCCCGTCTCGATAACCGGTATACGCGATTCCTGTTTTACCATATCAATGAGCCATTTTCCTCCGCGAGGAATAACCACATCGATAAGTCCGCGCATCTGCAAAAGTTCACTCACGATTGCCCGATCGCCTGAATCCACAAATGTCACCGCGTGTTCATTCACGCCTCTCATTTTTTCTCCTGCGCATCGCAAGGCCGCATGAATCGCTTCGACAATCGCTCGATTGGTATGAATAGCCTCCGATCCGCCCTTCAAAATCACTGCATTCCCGCTTTTCAACGCCAAAACCGTCGCGTCAATCGTCACATTCGGCCTCGCCTCGTAAATCATCAAAATCACCCCAAGCGGCACCCTCACTCGTTCCAATTTCAATCCATTTGGTCGTCGAGTCTCCTCAATAACCTCCCCGACAAAATCTTTCAATGTCATAATTTGTTCAATTTCTCGTATAGACATTTCTAGTCTGCCATGATCAAATCGTAATCGGTCATGATTCTTCGCGGCAATTTTCAAATCCTCCTCATTCGCGCGGACAATCGCATCCCCCGCAAGCCGAAGCTCCTGCACGACGTAGCCCAAGAGCATATTTTTCTCATGGGTAGTCAGCAGTCCCAATTGACGTGATACCTCTTTTGTTGTAAAAACTTCCTCTCTCAGCTTTGAAATTGATGTATTCATGTCAGAAAAATTTCAGAAAAAAGTAAGATTATACTAGTAATTATGGGTAAAAATAGCAAGGAATAGAGGTAAAACGAATTTATAACACGGTACGCCCAGGGCGGATGTATCCAGCAGTAGTGGTTATACATTTCTATACATGTATAGCTAAGATTAACAATGTACAACTTTGTACAACTTGCTCAGGGGAAGGTGCAGGCATCCCGTATCATTCGCCTCGCCTGTCATCCTGTTAACCGAAGGACAACCCCTTGTCGTAAACCATAAATTCGACTAGTATAGTGCCCGCGAGCATCGAAAAGAATCTCTAACCAATCAACCATATGGACATTACCTGGCACGGACATTCCTGCTTTACCTTGAAGGGGAAGAAGGCGACAGTCGTTGTCGACCCGTTTAGCGACAAAGGATTTTCACCGGAAAAACTAAAAGGTGACATCGTATTGGTAAGTCTCGTAGGGGCGGAAAAACTCATATCGGTAGCGGGAACTTCATCGGGAGCCGAGCCGGTTATTTTTGATCTTCCGGGTGAATATGAAGTGAAGGAAGTCGCCATGCAGGGAATTCAGGCGTGGACGCAACCAAAAAGCGAGGAAGAAAAAAGTGGCGAAAAATCTCCGAAAACGACAATTTTTATTATGAATTTCGAGGACTTCAGAATTTGCCATCTCGGCTCAATCGGTCATACAATTCCCGACGAAATGATTGAAAAAATCGGCGACGTGGATATTTTATTTGTTCCGGTAGGGGGCAAAGACACGCTTGACGCGAAAAAAGCGCACGAGGTTATCGAGGATATCGAGCCGCGCATCGTGATTCCGATGAAATACTTTGTTGATGAAGAAAAAACACCCTACGACGCCGTCGAAAATATCCTCAAGCTTTCCGGCGTTAATCCCGAACGAAAAGACGTATTCTCCATCGCCAAGAAGGCCGATCTTCCACAGGAAAAAACGGAGTATGTGGTGCTCAACGTGAAATAGTCCACGAATCCGCACTAAAAGTTCGCATAAACACCCGCGCCCCCGTAGTTCAACGGATAGAATAGTCCCGTCCTAAGGGATAGATGTAGGTTCGATTCCTACCGAGGGCACCACAGTCAAGCTTACAGAGTAAGTATTTTTTTTAATTCTTGAAAATCATTTGCCAATAACGTGGAATTTTTTT
>CALREA010000028.1 GCA_943355055.1 Candidatus Peribacteria bacterium
AAAGGCGAGCGATTCCCCTTCCGGCGTAAGCTTGACGGCGATACCCGGCTCATTCGAATGAGCGCGGTTTAACTCCCCTCGAAGAAGGTGAAGTTTATGGGCATTCACAGCATCAAGCGCGGCATCATCATAGGAAGCTTGACCCAGACGCTCAAGATACGCCCTAAATTCATTTAGTTTCTCGGTGACCATTTCGTCGGTTTCGTAATCATACTTCGGATCAAGAGGATCCCACGCACCACCCAAAGCCCGAAAAACATCACGACGTTGATGCATGCATACTGCCATAGCTTGACGAAAAGGACGCTGTGTCTCAGAACGGGCATCTCGATCGGTACGCTCAAGGTAGGGCGCAAACACGGTATCATACTCCGAACTCCACCCACCCAGTTCATATTTTGCACGATCCTGAATATCGTTGATGATACCGAAGCGCTTTGTATCTACCGGTAAATCGAGATCGACAGTATTCATAGTAATATAGTAAAGATAAGAGCCAAATATACCAGCATGGTGAGGAAAGTCAAAAAATCTTCCGGTGTATCTCTACATTACCCACCAGCTCCGGATGGAATGTACTTCCCCAGATATTTCCAGAGCGAACCAGTACCGGCAGGCCTTCATGCTCCATGATTACCTCAACATTTTCACCAACCCGCGTGATTTTCGGCGCACGGATGAAACTGCCAAAATCAGTAATGAAGCTATCTAGCTGCCTCCCGTAGGCATTTCGCTCGACGGTGACATCGAGTAAGCCCAACGGCTCCCCTTTCAAATTCGGAACTTCTTTTGCCAGTAAAATCAGACCGGCGCAGGTTCCATACATGGTAAATTCAGGATGCTGTGCACGTGCACAAATTGCAGATCTCAATCCAAATTCGTCAATAAACTTGAGCATTACGGTACTCTCCCCTCCTGGAATAATCAGTCCAATCAGCTCCGGACGCATCAGCTCCTCACGTGTCCGCACTTCACACGCCTCCAGCTCCAGCATTGCCAGAACCTCCATATGCTCCCGAAATCCACCTTGTAAAGCTAAAACTCCAATCATATCGCTAGCCTATCCCCTTTTCTCGTATTCAACAATTGACAAAACAATAATAATACGGTAAAAATATACCTACCATGAATAAAAGAAATTCAAATCTAGGATATCAGGGAGACAGTGTCGGCGATCTGATTGATGATGCGGCGCAGATACTGTGGAAGATGGATGAAGGCGTATATTACGATGAACTTGGTAATACGGTAATGATTACGAAATCGGCAGGAGTGACAAAGATGGAAATTATCAGCAGGGAGGATTTGAGATTTGTGATTGAGTGTATTGAAGAGGATGGTATGGGAAAAATAGTAAAAATAACAGGACAAAGGCAGGGCGAAACAAAAGATTTTTATTGGTCCACGAGATTCATGACATTCAACCGTTGTATAATGGGAGAAAGAGGGAAGCTCATGATGAGGAGTTTGATAGAAAAATTAAAACTAAGAAATGCACCACCCGAGAGCAGAAGCATTCAATCAAATACTCGTTGCGCGATAGTGGAAGCTACCAGCCTCTTTGCTGCATCCGAACATCCAATGTACTGATTTCCAATCCCGGCATCGCCTCGCCAAGTCCTTCGGAAATTTCTGCAAGTTTTTTTGCGTCTTTGTAGTGAATCACTGCCTGCACCACCGCATGCGCGACTTTCGCAGGATCGGATGATTTGAAAATCCCACTTCCTACAAACACGCCATCGCATCCGAGCTCCATGCAGAGCGCTGCATCGGCCGGAGTGGCAACTCCGCCTGCTGCGAAATTCACCACCGGGAGTCGACCGAGATCTCGAACTTGTTTCACTAACTCAACATCGACTCTCATTTCTTTTGCCGCATTTGCGAGCTGCTCATCATTCATTGATTTTAACTCCTCAATTTCTTTCTTCATCGTCTTGATATGTCGCACCGCCTCAATCACATTGCCCGTTCCCGCTTCTCCTTTCGTACGAATCATTGATGCGCCCTCGGAGATTCTCCTGAGAGCCTCACCCAAATTCGTCGCACCACACACAAATGGAATCGTAAAAGATTTTTTATCAACATGGGAAAACGGATCCGCCGGCGTGAGAACCTCACTCTCATCAATGAAATCAACATTCAGCGCCTCAAGAATTTTCGCCTCCATCGTGTGCCCGATACGGACCTTCGCCATCACGGGAATCGTAGCAACGGCTTGAATCGATTTGATCATCTCCGGCGCGCTCATTCTGGCCACACCTCCTTGCGCACGAATATCCGACGGCACACGCTCCAACGCCATCACCGCACACGCACCTGCTTTCTCTGCAATCGCCGCCTGCTCGGCATTTGTCACATCCATAATAACTCCCCCTTTCAACATCTGGGCTAGATTTTTTCCTGCTTCGTTGAACATATATAACTTCGTTAATAGTGCTAAAAGCCTGCCTATAATGCCAACCTTTGCACCCAGAGGCAAGACTAAGATACAATAGGATTCGATGAAACTAGTCAACTTCTCACCCACTTTACGGCCAATAATAAGAGAAGATATCGTTCTCGCTCCTTATACCAGCTTCAATATTGGTGGTCCTGCGAGATTTTTCGCAGAGCCGAAGACGCAGGAGGAGTGCATCGCACTCATCACAGAAGCTCGTCATTCCCGCATCCCGGTCTTCATTTTGGGAGGTGGTACCAACACGCTTTTTCACGACAAAGGATTCCGCGGACTGGTAATACGACCTCAATTGAAAAAAGTTTGCGTAACGGATAATTCGATCATTGCCGAAAGCGGAGCATTGATATCTCAGGTTGTACAAACAGCTGCTCGTCATGGTCTTTCTGGGTTAGAGGGGTGGATCGGACTGCCCGGTACCGTTGGCGGCGCCGTGAGAGGAAATGCAGGAGCAAACGGAATCGAGACAAAAGATCTCCTCACCTCAGCCACCATTTTTGATGTGAAAAAAAATCGTATTGAAGAATATAAAAATGAAAATCTGAATTTTTCATATCGCCATAGTCTCCTGAAGGACTCTGCGAATCTCCTTCTCCTCAGCGCTACATTTACGTTCAATGAAAAACTCGACACCAAAAAGCAGCAAGAAAGAATGCAGGAAATTTTGAAAAAACGCCTCGCCTCCCAACCAAAAGGAAAAAACGCAGGGTGCATGTTTAAAAATGAAATTGATCCAAAGACACACGCAATTTGCTCGGCCGGCCGCCTCATCGACGAGTGCGGACTAAAGGGAACACGCATAGGAGGAATCGAAATTTCCACCGTCCACGCCAACTTCCTCCAGAATGTCGGCGGCTCACCAGACGTCCCAGCAGGGACGCTCCTTGGGAGTTTGTCCCTTGGCGGCGCCACCCAAAAAGACGTTCTCTCCATAATCACCCTCATCAAAAAAACTGTCTACAAGATGCGCAAAATCAAACTCCACGAAGAAGTACAGGTGGTAAAGTGGTAACTGCGCACAAAATATCTCGCACCTTGCCGATTACAAACTCCGCACCTCCTGCGCCCTGAAGTCGTGTATCACTCACCTTCTCCTCATCTCCTGCACTCTCACATCTATCGCGTGCGCAATCTGATGATGCTCTTTGCATAATGGAGCGATGAGGTTCGGATCATGGGATTTGGTGAAAGCGTACCGTGCGGTATGGTGGAGTTCTTGTGATGGCCTGGTGCATCCCGTTTTCGCACACTTCGTTCCGTATTCTTGCGTGATGATGTTTCTGACACGTGCGGGAATGTATCTCGTACTTTCTTCCGGCAACGACTCTTTTACCGCCTCCTTTTGCCCTCTGATCTGCTCTTCTCGTTGATCCAAAAACTCCATCAAAGCCTGATTTACATCAATGCCTTTTTGATTCAACTCTTTCAATCGTTCAACTACCTCCTCGTTGAATCCAAACTCGTTCGCCCCTTGTGCAAATAACGTTTTACATTCTGCCTCTTTCACGTGAAGACCGTATTCAGCTTCATTTCTGACATCACGACTGAATGTTTCCAGCGTACGAGTCGACATGATTTGTACTTTTTCCGCCAACTCACCCTCATTTTCCACGGTCGCGATGGACATGATCTTAGTAATCTTGTTGACACTAACCTCACCACTCTCGAGTAGCCCACGCAACATCGGCTTGTCTTCCAATCTCCCTGCAATGTTCAATGACTCCGCCACCTGAGCATCGCTCAATCCTGCCAATCGCTTTCCAAATTCAAATACATCTCTATACCCCTTTTTCATCCACAACTTCCGTCGCTCCACCTCCGGTATTAACGCCCTAAACTTATTCCTCCACACCAGCGCTTCTCTACCGAATCGTTCGCACTGTTCCAGCAACACCCTATCTGACAAACTTCTGACATCAACGCCTGAAGTGGGAATAAACATATCAACCATGGAATAAAAAGATTAAAAAAATACAAAAACAACGGAAGGAATCATCCTGGTCGCCCCTCCCGGGGCTCCCTATTCGTGTAGGACTTTTCCTAACCGCTATGTACATAAACAATAGCAAAAACAAGCCAAAAAATCGACTATAACCACTTGAAACAAGAAGATAATTATGTCACAATAACACACAATAAATAGCTAAAGTAAGCCATAGTAACGTGACAATTTTAACAAAAAATGATGGAATATATTTTACGAAAAAATGCAGCCAAAAAATCACACACAGACGAGCTCGGGCGCACGGCAATATACCATTTTGTAAATTTCTCATTCACAACACAAACAAATCATAGTACAATTTGACCAAAGCAATTTAACCCTTACTTTTATGACATCAAAAACGTGGAGACAGTTCGCGGCGGTATCAATCATTACCGTTCTCGCACTGACTTTTTTCAGCACATCAATCACGGCATTTGCGCAAACAAACGCCCTTGCGCCGACAGGTGGTAACAGCAATGCATTTTCAAATCAGGGTGATTTGGACATTCTCGGAACAGGACAGGGAGACGCTCGTACATTCGTTACGAACATCCTACGATGGGCACTCACCTTTCTCGGTCTTATCTGCGTCATCATGATTATTTATGGAGGCTTCCTCTATATCACGGCAGCAGGTGAAGAGGACAAGGCAAAAAAGGGACGTACCATTATTCTCTATTGTGTAATCGGTATCGCCATCATCGCCGCGTCATATGCTATCGTCAATACAGTACTCAGCGGAGTCACCGCGGCAGGACAATAAAAGTATCGTACAGTTACAAAATCAAACCGCTCCATATCTCTGGGGCGGTTTTTTGTTATGCCCCAGCCATTACCTGTTCAGGCTGCGAAGGAAGCGGCTCGATCAATAAATCATCTTTCACGATAATTCGTTCAGGTTCGGTACGAATAATTTCGCCTGCGGGAATAACTCTCTCGTTCCAACGAACAATGCCCAAAAAATCATGAGCCACGATAATTTTCAATAATGCTCCGAGATTCACATCGAGCAAAAAATCATACACTCGGCCGAGATACTTCCCCGACTCGGTTTCAACACGATTGCCTATAAAAGCCGCATGGGAGTCCAGGACTTTTTGAATACGAACAATCTCCGAGGGCTCAATGATACTATCACTATCCCTGATCGTAATCTCTGGAGTCCAACTAACAATATCTCTCGCTGCCACAACCTTGCGTAGGGCAGGATACACCGACAAAGCCACAAAATTGCCACTCGCAGGGTCAAGAATGACATCGAAAACCCGTGCCACCGGCTTTGCGGAGTCTCGAGACATCACGGGACGAGCCAATAATTCCGAATAAAGTTTCTTCATGGATAAAGTATAGCACACACGGGAGCCTCGGCGAGGCGAACGTGGGCGCCTCAGCAGAGGTGTCCCCCGGGGAATTCCGACCCCTATTTTTTGATCCCGATTTTGTACAATTGACGCGCTGCCGACCGTAGTGTTATAGTGCCGCACGCAATACGTCGGGGCGTGGCGCAGTTGGCTAGCGCGCCTGGTTTGGGACCAGGAGGCCCTGGGTTCAAGTCCCAGCGCCCCGACCATTACACCGCAGCAGCGGTGAGATTGCGATTCCCGTTTTCCTTTAGTGAACATCCTCATGTGACCCAATATCGATTGGCACAATGAGGTCATCTTTGATAATGAAATGAATGATGAGTCTATAGGATAGATTTATGGAAATACTGGAGAGTCCTGTCATATTGCCCGATAGTTTGTGCAGTCTGAGCGAGGGGTGATGAGGATTGAGACATATAAGTTGCAATACTTTTTCATACTGGCCAATCAGGCCGGTATGCTTGTTAAAAAACTTTTCAGCCCGTTTTTGATAGCTCTCGGTAATAACGAGTTTATACATGCTTGAGGTCTTTTATATGCTGTTTGACGCTTTTGATAGAGAATTTCCCTTCTCGAAGATCGGCTTGTGATTCAATAGCTGCAGCTTCCAGCTCACATTGACGCAAATGTTCATACTGCTTCATGGATAAGACTACATAGCTGTTTTTACCCCTAACGGTTATGATCAGCTCATCTGTTTTTTTCATTCTTTCCTTGAGGATTTGAGCTCCTTTTACTTTTAACTCTTGAGCAGTAAGTGTATTATTCATAGTATTATATATAATATTATTAATAGTACTATTGTATAGGTATTTGGGAATAATATCAAGCGTAGGATACTGGACATACTATCACTCCCTCCTAACAAATCCCTGACTGACGTATTACATATAGTTGCTATTTTTCTGACAAACCCCTAGGATAAGCCCCCATGTCAACAATTCCTTCAGTAATTCTCAAGCCAGGTAAAGAAGCTCCAATCCATGGAGGGCATCCTTGGGTTTTTTCGAATGCCATTGCTCACGGAGTGAGCAACGCTCCCGATCCCTTTCCCGCCGGCTCATTAGTGAGAGTTCTCTCTTTTGATAAAAAGGAGTTGGGAATAGGGACATATAATCCACATACAAACATTCGCGTAAGAATGATGACGCGTGATTGCTCAGAAGAAATTAATGAGGAATTTTTTGTAAAACAGTTTAAGAAACTTGATGCGTGGAAGCAAAAGCACCTCCCGGAAAATACAAACGGATATAGGCTCGTACATGCGGAAACAGATGGATTGCCGGGATTAATTGTCGATCGATACGATACGACGTTTGTCTTTCAAATTCATACTGCGGGCATGGAATTACTCCGCAAGGAAATTATTGGCGCACTTGTGCAGGTTTTTTCTCCAAAAGTAATAGTCGAGCGATCGGATCTCGTCGTACGTAAGCGCGAGGGTCTCAAAACCGCACCGATAACGGTACATTTGGGATCTGCTGAGGCACCGGTTTCCTTCATGGAAAATGGAATTACGTTTTTCTCGGATGTATTGAAAGGACAAAAGACAGGATTTTTCCTCGATCAACGCGATGCGCGATTTGAATTAGGAAAATTAGCAAAAGGAAAAAGAGGATTAAACTTATTTTGCTATACGGGAGGTTTCAGCCTCTATGCTGCAAAAAACGGCGCATCATTTGTAACAAGTATTGATTCTTCAGCAGACGCACTTGCCATGGCGAAGAAAAATTTCAACGCAAACAGCATAGATCCCGAAGATACAACTCATTTTGCTTTCGAGAATATGGATATTTTCGAGATGATGAAAAAAAATACACTGCCCCATACACCATATGATATTATTATTTGCGATCCACCGGCACTGGCAAAAAAAGAAGATGATATCAAGAACGCTCAGCGAGCCTACGGCGAGTTAAATCAATTCTGTTTATCGAAACTTTCCCCGGGAGGAATACTGATAACCAGCTCATGTTCCGGAAGAATCACGCAAGAAGATTTCCGGGACACGCTGCGGATTGCAGCAGGTCGTGCTCATAAAACAGTGAAGATTCTCAAATGGATAACGCAGCCGGCAGACCACGCCGAACTTCTCGGATTTGATGAAGGCAGGTATCTCAAAACGGCGATCGTGGAGGTGATATAATCATTCCTCTTACTCGCTTTTTCTCGCAGCAAGAACAACGATATACAGCGGAAATAATGGGAAGAATAATATTTGATTCCACCATCGCATTCCTCTGAATGCTTTCGAAAGCCATCGGAAAAAGATAAACAGAATTGGCGTTGTAAAGAGCGATGATATTCCTGATGTGAGAAGTCCGAAGATAATAACGATAGCCATGGATCGGTACTGTTGGCTGAGGAAAGCCAAAGGAGCCAGAGAGGCTATGGCCGTAAGTTTCGTAAGAATCACGGCCCGGAAACGAATGCCGGATGCAAAACTGATCGATTTTTTCTCATCCCAATCATATCCGCTGATGTATTGACGTGCCGCATCAATTAAAAAGATGGCCACATTTTCGATAATACCGACGAGAATGATCATGCCGATAATTTCCAGAAATCCGAATTCTCCGGTAGAAAACACCGCAAGCGCCGGAAATATTCCAATGAAAGAGAGTGGAATGCTAAATAAAATAACGAGTGGCATAGTCATAGAATCAAAGAAAATCGCCAATACCACATAGGTCAAAACAATGGCTAGCAGAAGCGCTACAAGCAACTCCGTAAATGATTTTGTGAAGCTTGCCGTGCCACCCTCACTATAGGACTCAATTTTCACACCCTTCAGAAGATCTACGGAAGCGGTTTTATTTTTGTAATAATCGACTACGGCACTCGTCACCTTTGCAGCCGTTCCTTGATCGGTATGTCCCTCAATCAATCGAGCCTTCACGACAACCACCGTCTCTCCCCGTACATGCTGAATATCCGATTTTGGACGTTCTTCGATAATAGTGGCAACATCTTTCGTCTTGATTTTATATGGTCCGAATGAGGCGATGACGGCATTTTCCAGATCGTTTCGAGTCATCGGATCCGCGGAAAGTTTATCAAAAACAATTTCTGTCTGCTCCCCGTTAACTTCTATGGAGCCGACTTTTTTCCCGTCCTGTACACTGAAAAGATCTTTCAAGCCTTTATTCACGAGTAACGTAAGCGGCGCGCCCGGAATAATCAAATGTTTCGTCGCAAGCTTCTCTCGATCAATAACGATTTTATACACGGCATTTTCTCGATTCGTGAAGCCATCATCGATTTTCGCGGTCAACGCGTTTTCCGAAGAACATTTTGCATCAATGACAACAGTGGTACCGTCTCGCAAGCAGGCATGTAAAAGTGTCTGTCCGATATCTTTTGCTCCAAATTCAAGCTGGGAAAGATTATTGGTTTTTATCGCGATAGAAACCTGATAATCCCCGGTAGGAGGACCGTTACTGATGGCACTGGCCTTGATATCATAAAAACCATCACCGAGTTCTTTGGCGAATCGCTGATTCATATCGGCTACCGCCATCTCGGAAGTGTAGGTCTGGCGGTCCTTAATCCCCTTGAACAAGATAAAATACGTAAATCCTGAAGTCTGCGGAAAGACAATTTTTACCGCAGGATTTTCGGCGACAATGTGCAAAACTTTGAGTGTCAAAATATCTCGTCGCTCCTTGGTGACCTGTGGGAGAAACGTGGCGGACAACGATCCATACTCGCTATTTTTCGCCGTGGCAAACTGGGCGGGTTTGATTTTCCCGGACATAAACATCGCGCCGGTCACCCCGATGGGGACGATAAGAGCGATTATAATAATGAGTATGCGAACCGTCTTTGATCCCGTAAGAATGCGGTAATTCACCCGTGCTATCCAGCGAGCCGAACTCCACAAATTTTCCCATTCATCACCGGTTTTATTCTTTGCCGGGCGCAGAAACATTCCCCCAATCCACGCGAGAAAAATCAGCGGAACGATATAGGATCCGACAGTGGCCGGAATAATCGTCAAGGGAATATAGGCGAAAATCTGACCCATTATGCCCGAGACTACCGCGAACGGAACAAATACAATTGCACTGGTGAGTGTGGCGAGAAATAAGCCCGTACCGGTATCACGAATAGCCGCGAGAGCTGCCTCATTCCCCTTCAGGCCGATATCAATTTTCCGCTGAATACTTTCCAAAATGACTAGTGCAGGATCAACCACCAAGCCAATAACCAGCACTAAAGAAAAAAGAACAAGCGTATTCAAACTTTCACCAATAATCATCAGATAGATATTCGAGAATACCAGGCTCAACGGAATGGCCAGCGCCGCTACCACGGCGGCGCGCCACGATACAAAAGCAAGCATGACCAAGAATACGAGCTGAACGCCCCCTAGGAGCCATCCTACGTTACCCCATGACCCGTCAATATCGAGCTTCGAGCCCACAAGTCCGCTCACCACCTCTTTTACCTGTACTTGATTACGATCATTCGCAGCAAAGTCTTTGATAATCCAGGCCTTTTCTTTTTTTTCGGGAAGGGTGTACGTATCAATGTACGTAGCATCATTATAGGAACGAAGAATTTTTTCGAGATCCTCCGTATATTTCACAATGTCGCTACCATCAACCACATGTACCTGCATCGATATAGCACCTAATACCATCGATTTCCCGGCATTGGAAAGCGCGATCTTAGGCTTCTGATTATTTTCAAAAGCATAGTACATTTCAACTCTCGCGAAATCTCGCAGTGGAATTTTTCTCCCGCCAATTTTAAAATTGCGAATATCATCAAGCGTCGAGCCGGTAATTGACGTCACGATGGCTCGGCTTTTTCCTTCAATATTTACATCGGAAGCGACAGGCATCTGCTCCCCGATACTGGCAAGTTGAGATTGAACCTCGCTCACACTCACGCCTTTTTTCTTCATCAGTTCAAGATCGAGGGATACCTTCACTTGTTGAATAAGATCAATAAATGGCTTAACGCTAGCCGTTTGTGGCAACTGACTTAGGTCGTTTACTACTCGCTGCTTGAGTGCGTATGTTTCCGCAAGGGTTCTGCCTGAGATAGAAAAGAGGAAGTCAAAACCGCCAATACTCGGCGTGACAAATTTTGGCTTTTCAGCAGCCGACGGCAAGTCAACACTGCCTATGGCCGATTCCAAATCACTCTTCACTTTTTCAACACTAACCTTGTCTTTCAGTGAAATCGAAATCATCGAGACATTATTACTGCTCGTCGATGAGTACGTATCAATCCCATCAACATTTTTAATCGCCCCCTCAAGCGGCGTAGTAACATCCCGCGCCACAGCTTCCGATGAGGCCCCGATATACATCGTTCTCACGATAATAAAATCCAAATTAGGATTGGGAAACCCACTTGTTTTCAAGACAAAGAAAGACACGGTTCCAAAAACGAACAGCAATAGCAAACACATAATCGTCAGTCTCGTATGCGACAAAAAGAACTCGGTAATGCGATAATTAAAGCTTTTGTGCTCGGAGGGAGTAGGCTGAGTTGAGTTCATGAAATGCATATTACAAAATATAAAGCTACCCAAGGTAGTGAATTATAAATTATAAATACAAAATGTCAATGTGAATCAAAGAGAGAATTCACTTTGACGCTCAGCCACTGCCCTCCCATACCAATCAGTAACGAGGTGAGGAAAAACACAGGCATACCAACCCAGAATCCAAGTTCATTTTTCCAACCCATCAACACGATCAGCGGCATGAGAAGATAGTTCAACAGATAGTGATGAAGAAGAAAAATCTCATACGCACTCTCGCTCAATTTCAGCAGGAGCTTTTTGACAATCTCAATTCGTGCAATGTATACGCCGATATTGAGAAGCGTGGCAAATAGCCCTACCGAGATGACCGCATCGGAAAAAGCCCAACCACTGCGAAACATATTCAAAGAAAATCCAACAAGCATGATGGTAACAGCACTGATAAACTGCCATCCGCCGCACAAATTCTCGAGTGTTTTGGAATTTTTAAACTGCCAATATCCCAAAGACATACCAAGTCCGAACTCGAACAGACGCGGCAGGAAAAAGCTGAACAATCGATAACTATTACTGGCAGGGAAAATCACCCCCATCGGCGCGGTATCCAGAGAGTACGCGGCAATGTAGCGATACACCACCGTCAGTGCAAAACATGTAACGATAAATTTCCAAACTCCATATTTTTTCAACACATAGTATAACACCGGAAACAATATATAGAGCTGCAGGATCAGGGTAATGAACCATAAGTCTCCGTTAAATTTTTGGAGAAAAGAAATATCATACACGAGAAAAGGAAGGAAAAGCGTCTTCAAGAGGTCAAAAAACGAATATATCGGCATTCCGGAAATCGACGGATACAAAAGATTTCGAAGAAAAAGAATACCGACACCCAGTAGCAACGTGACATAGAATGGAATAAGTAATCGCTTCAATTTTTTCGTATAGAACGCGAGCAACGCCGAGCGTGTTTCCGTTTGCCATTTTTCTAAATCTTTCGATTTCAGCGCGCTATACGTCAGCACAAAGCCACTTAAGAGCAAAAAAAGATTAACCGATGTAAATCCATACACCCACAAAAAACTAAAAAGATTTTTGAAGAATGCCAACACTTCTCCGAGCAATCCCACACCATGGAATATTTCCAATCGAGGAATATTCGCCGCGATGCCATCGGGAACAATCAAAAAACTCCCCTGATACCACTCAATGTAATAGTGGTAGAGAAAAATATGAATAATAGCCAGTCCACGAACATAATCGAGTACATCCAATCGATTTTTACTTTGATCAGCCATGGTATATTAAATTAATAATTTATTTTTTCCTCCCCAAATATCTCGCGGCCAGATACGTCGAGATCGGAACTCCCAGAATCAGCGCAATACTTCCAACGAAGGTCTGCACGAATTCCTGCGCGATGAATTCACTGTTGAGGGTAACCCAGAGTGGCTGAACGGAATCAAGAGTAAACAAAAGAAAAAGTGGCATACTCGCGCCGGCATAAGCCAATACTAACGTATTAACCACCGAGGCGATATGTTCCTTCCCTATAGAAATTCCACGTCGATACAGCTCACCGCGACTCAACTCATTATTGGCTTTTACCAGCTCATCCACCGAGGCAACCTGGGTCATGGTGACATCATCCAATACACCGAGCGTACCAATAATAATACCGCTCAACAGCAATCCTTTCAAATTCAGATGCATATTCGGATCCAATTTCAGATAAGCGGCTTCCTCTGAGCCAATGCCAAAAAGCTGCACCAGCTCGACAAAAAGCAAAGAGAGTCCGATGGCAATAACGAGGGTAATGAGGGTACTGATAACCGCGATAAGAGTGCGACGGGAAAATCCATGAGACACGAGCATGCCGATAACAGCGATCAAAAAAGAGCCAATCAGCGTCACGAGCAATGGCGAATATCCATCTACAATGAATGGCACGATAAATCCAATGAGAATAATAATACTTAACGTAAGCGCGATAAGTGACATTATTCCCTTCACTCGGCCAAAATACAAAACCACTCCGACAAATATCAAAACAACGAGAACCATATAGGGAAATCGATATCGATCCGCAATGAAATATGAGTTCGTACCGGTTTTAGCTACTACAACCCTCTGCCCGACATGCACGAGTTGACTGGCATCCAGAGACACGTTACCGCCATGCGTGAGGGAGATAATTTTCCCACTTTCTTTCCCGCTATTTATTTTCAGCGTGACGTTCTGAAATTTTTGTTTTGTTCCGGCAATATCTAGTTCTCCTTCTTTGGTAATCTCGACAACGCTGCCTGTCGCAAAACTCTGTGGCTGTTGTAGCTCGGCAGGAAGTGATTGAAACTGATCTTGGGAAATTGATTTTTTCGATGAATCGGCCGACACGATGGCCGAAGTGCTTAATAATAAAAAAATACTAACGAGCAAAATGGAAATTTTTTTCATGTCAGCAGTATAGTATACTCTCGCCATGATAGCCATTCTCCATAATGTTCGCAGTCAGTATAATGTTGGTTCGATATTTCGGACATCGGATGCTTCAGGAGTGGAAAAAATATATCTCTGCGGCATTACTCCGGCGCCGATTGATCGCTACGGCAAGCCTAATACAAAAATGCTCAAGGTTTCACTTGGCGCGGAAAATTCCGTAAAATGGGAAAGTAGTAAATCCACAACGAGCCTCATTGATCGTCTCAAAAAGCAGAACTACACGATCATCGCGGTCGAGCTCGCTCCAAACGCCGTCCCCTATTTTTCCCTAAAAATAAATAAAAAACAGAAATCAAAAATCGCCATGATTTTTGGCGGGGAGGTGAAGGGTCTCTCTCCGGCCATTCTCAAAAGAGCCGATATAATCACGCAGATTCCCATGCACGGCAAAAAAGAATCTCTCAACGTCGCTGTCGCCTATGGCATTATCGCCTACCACCTCCGGCACATGCTATTGACATAAACAAATAAAAGCTTATAATATAATTCCGCATACGCTATAACACAAGGAATATATGACATCAGCTTTGACATCACACATATCTGGAAACAGTGCCAGGAAATATAAGGAAAACAAGAAGGCGAAAAAGGTGGCAAGAAGGGGGCTTTTGGAAATTTCCGATTGTATGATGAGATCAGGAAGGGGCGACACAGACGACTCCGGTCCACGACTGAGTAAGGAATTTATCGCTGCGCATCGGAACAATGTAAATGGAAAAATATGGCATCTCATTGAGCAAATTGCAGAGATATTTCCCGGAAAAAATACTCCAAAAATCATTGATGGAAAATTAGGAGATCTGGAGAATGGAATCAGGGCCACCAAAAATGCAGATAAGCAGGACGTCGACGTTCTTGTGGCTAAGATTCTGGAAGTTCGATCCAAGGTTATGGGAGTCACGACCACGAGGGCTGAGCTGGCTTCCTAGAAAATTTTCATCTATAATTGACGCATGTCAATAAAGGAAAAAATTAAGCAGGAAAGCAAGGAAGTGAAAAGGGAGATCAAGAAACAGCTACTGACGTACATGATCGCCTCCTTGGGACTTGTAGCAGGTTTAGCATGGAATGAAGCCATCAAAGGTCTTATTGAATATCTTTTCCCCTTGAGTCAAAATACCATTCAGGCAAAGTTTTTGTATGCGATCAGTATCACGCTCTTAATCGTCATTATCAGTTATTATCTTGCACGATTGATGCAGGAAAAAAAAGACACCAATGAATAATATACTTCTTGGCGGCCACGTTTCCGCGTCGGGTGGATTGCATAAAGCGATAGAAAATGCCGAGGCACTCGGCGCAACATGCATCCAGTTTTTCGGAGCGTCTCCGCGTCAGTGGTTCGCGAAGATGCCGTCACCGGACGAAATAAATACATATAAAGAGCACCTCAAGAAAAGCCATGTACAGGCCGTGTATCTCCATGCCGCCTACCTTGCCAACCTCGCGAGTCCGAGCGCAGAGTCTCATGAAAAATCAATAAAAAGTCTTTCAGAGCATCTCGCCATCGTGACCGCGATCGGTGCCAATGGATTAATTTTCCATATGGGCTCAGGGGGGAAGGGAACTACCAGAGAAGAGGCTATCAAAAAAACAATTTCCGGAATGAAAGAGGTGTTAAAAAATGTTCCCGGAACGACACAGCTCATCATGGAGAACTCCGCGGGAGGAGGCCAGAAATTAGGGAATACCGCGCATGAACTTGGTGAAATATTTCACGCCGTCAACTCACCTCGCGTGAAAGTTTGTTTTGATACGGCGCACGCTTTCGAAGCGGGGGCGATTACTGCCTACGATGCACCAAACATCAAAAAAACATTTGATGAATGGGATCGTCACATCGGCCTCGCCAACATCGTCACCATTCACACGAACGATTCAAAAACCGTCTGCAACTCCAATCACGATCGTCATGAAAATCTCGGTGAAGGATATATTGGTATCGATGGATTCAGGGCTCTGGCAGCTGAAAAACGGTTACATCACGCGGCCTGGATTCTCGAAGTTCCCGGTTTCGATAACAACGGTCCGGATCTCAAAAATATGGAGCTTCTTAGGAAATGTTTCGCCGAATCATCAACGAAAAAATAAGAAAATCTATTTGACAACCTTCTCCAATCGCTTCAATGTATTTTCTAAATCAATGGGTAGTTTTGCCATGATTCTGACCCGCGTGGCACTCATGGGATGCGTAAATTCCAACAACGCCGAGTGCAAAAACTGCCTCCCCAGGCGAAACGACGTACGGAATTTTTTATTAAATTCTTGATCGCCATACACCTGATCCATCACTACCGGACAGTGCATCTCCGAAAAATGCTGACGAATTTGATGTTTACGTCCCGTTTTGATCTCCGCCTCCATGAGCGATACGGCAGATCGCAACACGTGATACGTTCGCATAACTCTATACCGAGTCTCCGCGGAAATTTTCACATCCGACATTCGAGCCTTCAATTTTGCTTTCGTGACAGACCCTTTCGGTATTCCTCTGACGAGCGTCAGGTATTTTTTTACCGTATCCTTTGCCGTCAAAATTCCTTCTAACTTTTCTCGATCCTGCTCGTTTTTCCCGAAAACCAAAATTCCAGAGGTCTGCATATCGATGCGATGGAGTAGATATGGGCGATACCCATCCCCCCTCTCGTGACAAAACTCCACCACCATTCCGAGCATCGTCCGTCCCTCCGCCACACCCTCCGCTGGAACACTCGCCACCCTTGGCGGCTTACTTACGGCCAAAAGATACTCATCTTCGTAGATAATCAAAACAGAATCAGTCTTTTTCATAAGCCCTGTATAGCACATTTTCACCATGAAACGAAATGACGTTATTGACACCGGAAAAAAATTAGCCCACGATACCGACCGTCACATGTATATTTTTATAT
>CALREA010000029.1 GCA_943355055.1 Candidatus Peribacteria bacterium
GCCGCCCTCGGCCCTGAAGAATTCGAAAAAATACTCCAGTATATTCCGGACGAACTACTTCTTCCATTTGTAAGTATGGCTCGTGATGATTGGCACAGAATGCTTCAGGACTCATCAAGTTTCATCTCATCCGGAGGGTATGAGGCACGTAGGCTCTCGGGATTCATCGCATTTGTTCAAAGTCTTCCCTATGCCATGGTTTTGGCTCCAATCGTTACAGTAATTGCCGAATACCGACGCAAGGCGAGCAGAGTACTGAAGTACATTGATGATTTGTAATACAAAAGATGTGAAGTGTCGAGAATTACCGACTCACCTTCTGCGGCTCCTTGCTCAGGACCTTGTGCTTGCGCTCTATCATATTGTTTCGCAATGCCTCGCTCCACGCTCGGTTCGCCTCGTACCACGCAAAAGTCTTCGCAATACCCTCCTCGAACGTCACAGATGGGCTCCAGCCGAGTTCTTGTTCGATCTTGGTCGGATCCATGGCATATCGTCGGTCGTGCGCTACACGGTCATCTACGTAAAAAATTAAATCATCATTCTTATCAAAAAATTTCAACAGCGTCTTGGTAATATCCAAATTTGTCCGCTCCTCATGTCCGCCAATATTATAGACATCACCCAGTCGTCCATTCGAAACGATCAAATCAATCGCACGGCAGTGGTCCAATACATACAGCCAGTCCCGCACATTCAGACCGTCGCCATACACCGGCACCGGCTTGTCGTTCGTCATCAGATAGAAGAAGTAGGGGATCAGCTTCTCGGGAAACTGGTAAGGTCCATAGTTATTGGAACATCTGGAAATCGTGATTGGCATTTTGTAGGTTTCGAAATACGACCTCACCAGGAGATCCGCCGCCGCCTTGCTGGCGGCGTACGGGCAGTTCGGCGCCAATGGCGTTGTCTCCACGAAAAAATTCGTGGATCCACTTCCCAAATCTCCATACACCTCATCCGTCGAAACCTGATGATAGCGAATATTTCCCATCGTTCGGCACGCCTCCAGCAACGTATGCGTTCCGTTAATATTCGTCCTCACAAAAATTCCCGGATTATGAATCGATCGATCCACATGAGTCTCTGCCGCAAAATTCACCACCACATCAAACTTTTCCACCTCAAATAATGCTTCGATAAATGGTTGGTCAGCGATATCTCCTAAAACAAACCGAAGGTTTGTTTCTGATCCCGTCCCCGTTTTATTCTCGAGCGATGCAATATTCTCCCGATTCCCCGCATACGTCAGTGCATCGAGAACGACCACCTGATCCTCCGGATGCTGCTCACAATAGTAATGGGCATAGTTCGAGCCTATGAATCCTGCCGCTCCGGTAATGAGAATTTTTTTAGACATCGTGGAAGAATATACCAAAATGAGGGACGAAAGGGTAGTCAATCAGGCGACTTTCTAAAATGTATATTTATATTATAATAAAAATTTCTGGACGGCCAGGCCTTTTATTCCAGAAAAGGTACGAAAAACGTGCAAAGCAAGGCAACCACACACAGAGCATCAAACTCCCTTTTTCTCGGTCAAAAACTCCTCAAAGTCGCATATATACAAACTTTTATCATAATTTACCGAAGAAATCGCCATCAAAACCGTCCCCGGTGCGAAATCAACAAACTCTCGATAATATAACCCCTCCATTTTTACCGCATCCGATGGGCCACACAACTCAAACTCAATCCAATCAGAGCCATCATGAAACCTTCCCGTACACGAGCCCTGCATTATTACATAAATCTTCTTCTCACCACGAACAGCATGTCCACCGCGTGGCAGGAGCGTATCAGTAACATAGTAAACTCGCGCGACCGGCCAATCGATATAATCACGAAGCTCCAAGGCCGTAAGGCTACCTCGCGGATCAGCATGAGTCGGTAATGTAAGTTTTTCAAGAATCATGGCAATTAGGCGAGTGTTCTCTTCTTTTTCTCAATCTTGTAGCACTCGAGAATATCTCCTGGCTGCACGATAACATCACCACGGTACAGGATTCCGCACTCGTTTCCCTCGGCAATTTCGGAAACTACTTTATCGATAAATCGCAGGGTTGCCACCTCGCCATCGCCGACCTTCACATCATCGCGCATAATGCGGATTTTTGACTTGTTCTCAACCTTTCCGGAGAGGACACGGCAACCGATAATCTGTTCCTTTTTCTTCGTGAGGAAGATCTGTCTCACCTCCGTACGTCCCAAAATAATCTCGATAATTTCCGGCTCCAAGAGTCCTGAAAGAATGTTTTTCAGATCCTCAAGGAGTTTATAAATAATATCATAGAGAGCGACTTTTACTCCCTCTTTTTCGGCAGTTCGCTGAACCTGCGGCTGCACAGTCACGTGGAAACCGATGACTAATCCACCGCTCGCGGCAGCCATAATTACATCGCCTTCCGTAATATTTCCAACACCGGCGTGAATAATTTTAAATGAAACATTATCATCCTTTACCTGAGAAAGCGCATACTTAATCGCCTCAAGTGATCCCTGCGTATCCGCCTTCAAAACGAATTTGAGAAGTTTTAATTTTCCTTCGTTAATTTTAATCAAAATTTGGTCGAGGCCCAAAGCTTGTTCCTTCGCTGCCGCCATCTTCATCGCGCCAATCTGAAGCGCCTTTACACGGGCGATTTTTTCATCAGCAACAACGTGCAAAATATCTCCACTCTGCGGTGTCGAAGACAAACCGGCCAAGAATACCGGAGTCGATGGGGGAGCCTCTTTCATGTTGCGTCCGAGGTGATCCTTCATGGTTTTGAGTCTTCCATGGGTCGTTCCGATAACCACGTTATCCATCAAATGCAATGTTCCTGCGTTGACGACAACCGTCGCAACCGGTCCGAGACTCTTATCCAAATGCGCCTCAACCACGGTCGCCACACCCTCGCGATCCGGATTCGCTTTTAGATTTAACATATCTGCCGTCAGGAGAATCATCTCAAGGAGCTGGTCAATTCCAAGTCCCGTAAGCGCAGAGATTGGCACCATGACGGTGGTTCCCCCCCACTCCTCAGGCTGTAAGCCATATTCGGCAAGTTCGCCCTTGACCTGGTCCGGGCGTGCGCCTGGCTTATCCATTTTATTCAACGCGACAATGATCGGCACGCCCGCCTCTTTCGCATGATTCAGCGCCTCAATCGTCTGTGGTTTGACGCCCTCGTCGGCTGCCACCACCAAAATCGCAATATCCGTTAACTTCGCTCCACGGGCACGCATAGCGGTAAATGCCTCATGTCCCGGAGTATCCAAGAAGGTAATTTTTCGATCATTTTTTGTAACCTGGTAGGCCCCGATATGCTGCGTAATGCCTCCTGACTCGCTGTCCATGACATGCGTATTTCGAATATAATCGAGCAACTTCGTCTTTCCATGATCCACGTGGCCCATGATTACGACCACCGGCGGTCGAGGTTTCAACACGCTGGCATCGTCTTCTTTCAAAATCGCCGAGACGTTTCCCTCGTACAGATCGCTCAGGGCAGCCCCACTTCGCTTGCGCTTGAGCTCCACGCCTAGATCCGCCGCAATAATCGCCGCCGTGTCGAAATCAATTTGTTGATTAATATTCGCGAGCACACCATTTTTCATGAGGACACCAATAATTCTCGCCGCCCCAAGTCCTGTTTTTTCGGCGAACTCCTTGACGGAGATAGAATCAGGAATCTCGATTACGCCCTGAACAAGCCCCGTACGAACACCGGTAGATTCTTTGTGACCGGAATCTTTTCCCGCCATCTTCTTTCGCTGGGACTTCAAAATTTCACGATCAATTTCTCGTTCAATGGCACTCTCATAAATTTCTACCGTGCCGGTAGGTGTTGTGAGAGCTTCCTCTTCTTCTGCCTCTTTTGGAGCCTCAACTACTTTAGCTGCTTCTTCAACCTTGGCGACCAGAGTAGTGCTCAACTCTTTGGTCACCAATGCGGCGACATCATCCTCGATCGTCCTGGCCGTCGACTTCACGCCAAAACCAAGCTCATCGAGCTTCACCCGAAGTTCCTTCGAGGTCAAACCAAACCTTTCTGCCAAATCGGTGATCTTTGTTGCCATAGCGAAAAAGAGTGTAAAGCTTCGACGCTCAAAAGTAAAGCAGAAAGAAGGGAAAAAGCTGAACAGAAGGAACAAAACCAGCTTGTGTGTTGGCATCTTTGCGCTACAATAGAAAACCCACCCATAAAATGAGGTCTAATGATGGATACATTACATACAGGAGAAGCGGTGAACGATGATCCGCAAAAAATATTAGTCCCCATCCTTGTCGAGCATGTAGGAGAATGTCCTGTCGAGGATATTGTAGAATATGTAGAGAAAAATGGGAAACTGCCTGACGGGCTTATTCGCACGATGCTTCGTGACATTACTGATCCGGAAACGGGGGGTAAAATTGAACTGACGATAGCTGGTGTGAATCATGAGCTCGATATTCTTGTAGAGAGGCTTGACCTAAGCGAGATTCAAGAAATGGTAGAGAGATCAAGAAAAAGAATACAAAAGGAGATAGGAGATGGGGTGGGATCACGGATAGTGCACCTATCAAAAGTAAAAATTTGGAAATATATTCAGAAGACAAGACAAGTGCTGGAGCTCATTCGGGAATGGAACGGAGAAGATCAATACATTAGCGAAAAAATAAGTGGTATTCATATCGATATTGGAGAAAAGAATATTCCTCCAAGTGTTGATAATTGGAATGGCATAACCGTCGCAGTGGATGATACAAAACCAGACACAAAAGAATGGATTGAAATGATGATTCCGCTTAGCAAAGCGCTTAATGAACTATTTGATAAATTGCAACATCCAGAAGTCAGTGATAGTAAGCGCGTTTTTGTCCATTTCTTAGTACAAGCAATAAGAACAGTAGATACCGTAGATATTGATTTCTCAAATTCCCCAATGCGGTATATAGAAAAGTGTATGAAATTGGAAAAAGAACTAAGTGAAAATAGAAAAATACAGCACCTGCTGGATCGTTTGAACCTCGATCTCACCGTTAACATGGGCATCTCCGAGAATGATGAAATTACAAGTCCATACGAAATGGGGCATGAGGTGACGATAGACATCGACGCCAACGTATCGATACAGAGGCTAATGCAGAAAATCATAATAGAGCTTCAGAAAAAGATCGCACGGTGATTGAACTGAGTAACCTCACGCTATCCCAGAAGGGCCACCTCCCCCGACGACTGCTCTACTCGTTCCAGCTTCCCGCCAAAGCTCTCCAGCTTCTTCTCCGACTTCTCAAAACTGGCCTGAGCATGAGACAAATGGTTTCCCACCAACTCATACGACTCGGAAAACTTTCCGAAATCTCCCTTCAGCTGCGATAACTGTACCAAGATCTGTTGCGCATTTTTCTGTACCTGCATGCCCTTGAATCCGATCAAGAGCGTCTGCAAATAAAGATAAAATGTATTCGGTGAGACCGGAATGATCCGCTTGCTCAGGGCGTACTGCGAGATATTACCCTCGTCGGCCAGGTCTTTCGTAATAGTTTCATAGTAGACATTTTCCGCAGGAATATACATGAGCGCAAAGTTCAACGTGCCCTCCTCGGGCAGAATATACTTCGAAGAAATCGCATCCACATGCTTCTTCACATCGCCAAAAAACAATTTCCTATACTGACCAACTCGCTTCTCATCTTTATCATTCTGCGCATCAATCATCTTCTGAAAGTTCTCCAACGGAAACTTCGAGTCGACACAGACGAGCATATTATCAACGAGACGGATAACAGCATCCACCACCTCACCACTCTTGAAACGGTGCTGCAACTCATACAAATCTTTTCCCGGAAGTATCTGGCTCAATAAATTATCTAAAAACAACTCACCCAAATTTCCACGCAACTTCGGCGCCCGCAGAATCTCCTGCAAACTCGAAATATCTTTCCCGATATCAATCATCTGTTTCGTCGACACCGACATCTCTCCCAGCGACTTCTGCACATCTCCCACAGCCTTCGCCGCATTATCCAGCCGTTCTCCAACAGTCTTGTGCTGCCGCTCCAGCGACTGAGTCACGTCTTTCAATCGATCATCCATCTGCTTGCGCATCTCCTGCTGCATCTTCATCGACTCATGCTGCTGCGCCATCGACATCTTCAACAAATCCGACACCTGCCTCGTGAGCTCGTTCATCTTCTCATCGGACTGCTGGGACTGCTGCCCGCTCATCTGCTTATATATAAAAAAACCAAGTCCAGCGACGGCGAGAGCGGCGATGATAATAAGAAGGGTATTCATGGAGGAGAATTTTAGAAGCTAAGATTTGGGGAGCATATGTACACTGCGATCATAGGCTAGCATAAATTTGAGAGATTCAAAACGGGTATCTATCTCATTATTTCGCATCTTGGTTGATTTCAAGTTTGCTCATTTCGCAGTCAAAATCGCTAATATACGTTTTTCTTTCAGCCGTGCGATAGGCTCCATATGCTTCGTCAGCCATCTTCTCTGCCATATCGGCGCTTATCCTTCCGGCATGAGTGAGTATTTCTTTTTCGGTGAGACGAAGAAAACCATCGAGTTTATCAATCCATTCTTGCATCTTCATGGGTCGACCATTGGTAGCCTGGAGCTGACCAAAGTCGAGAAAGAGGGAGACAATCAGATTGAGTTGAGACAATTCCGGTTCACTGAGATAGTTTTTTGCAACGTGGGCGTCGGCGAGTGTAATATAATTGCCCTTAAAATTCGTTAAGCCCATGTACATTTTTTCCGAATCAACGCGTTCTGCGATAAGTTCTGCCGCGGTGCGTCCATGAACTGCATAGTGGAGCTTATTTTGGACGGTCGCGAAAAATTGTTTTGTAAGACGGGAATCCTTATTATAATTAATGCTCGTAGCGTAAATATCAGTAATTTTTTGGTAAAAATTCCGTTCACTGGTGCGAATATCACGAATACGCTGCAGTAACTCTTCAAAATACCTCGCCCTTCCGCCTCCCTGTTTGAGTCGCTCATCATCCATCGTAAAGCCTTTGATAATGTACTCGCGAAGTCGCTGTGTAGCCCAGATACGGAACTGTGTGCCTCGGATAGAGTGCACACGATATCCTACGGAAATAATGACATCAAGATTGTAATGTTTTACGTCATAATTTTTGCCATCACTTCCAGTACGTCGGAAATCCCGACATACTGATTTCTCCTCTAGCTCGTGTTCTTTAAAAATATTAAGAATATGTTCAGTAATAGTAGATCTTCCTTTTTCAAAAAGTTCCGCCATCTGATCTTGAGTTAGCCACACGGTCTCTCCCTCCGTCTTCACGTCAATTCGAGTACTGCCATCCTGTGTCTGGTACAATATAATCTCTGATATTTGTTCATTCATATACGCCCATTAAAAAATACTAACGCCAGTATAGGTGAAGATTTACTCACCGTCAAGATAAAACCATATTGGCGGCGCCGACAAAATGGTCGCAAAATAAGTATGTTCCAAAATGGAACATACTAGACATGGCTCACTATAAGGACCGTTTGGACTTCGCTCACCTGAGCGACATGCAATCAACCAAAACTATTTACCCTCCCTCGCACTCCCGCCCAATTTCACCAGCAACCCCCTGATTCCTTCCGTAAACACACTAGGTATCTCCTCATCAGACTCCAAAACTTTCAAACAGCTTCGTAAAACCACAACTTTTTATCAAACGGCGCATTGAAATGCGTATATGCCTCATCCCCAAATTTTTCCACCGCGGCAAGCATTGACCCCAGATTATGCAATTTATCCGCGGCACAAATCAATTTCGCCTCACGGCTCGCGCCCGCAAGGTGCTTCAGATACGCATCTTTTCTCTCTTGCCATGATAGGGTCTTCGGTAATTCCGTCACCTCCATCACAAATCCGGCCACCCTCGGCCCAAACTCTTCCTCCATCTGCTCTTTTGTATATCCCGTATCCTCAACCGTATCATGCAAAATTGCGGCTATCAGCACATCCTCATCGTTCGTATGCTCCATCAACATCAGCGCCACCGAAACCGGATGAATAATATATGGCAGCCCATCGCCCTTCCTTTCCTGCCCATCATGCAATCGCGCGGCAGTATTAATAGTTTTATATATTTGTGGTGAAAATTTCATAGGAATAATAGTAAATAAATGAATACATGAAAACTTTAAAAAACTAATAATAGTCTACCATGCATTACGGAGGCCGAAATAAACACTGATCAAAACGCATAAAAAAACAACAGTTAAAAAATCCCATGAAGCCTCGCTTGCGCGTAAACTTCGTGGGTCCTCCCAACCGCTTTTCTATTGAAGCGCGTTAGTCGTCTTGATCCATTCGGCTCCCAGCAGGTCTCCCTGTTAGCCTTGTCCACCTACTATCGGACAGGAAAAAAACGGCTCGATAACCGTGAGCTGCGGTAATTTGCCTAAGTACGGACTCAATATAACATGTTACAGGCTAAAACGAAAGAAATATTTCTAATGCGAGCCAACTGCTCATCAAAATAATTCTTCTGAACTATTTCCAAAATGGAAACAGTCATTTACCCTTCGGCGGAAAAGTATCCTTTCCATAATAACTCCTTTCCCGAATTCTCCCATTTTTTCCATGAACGAAGAGCGCAGACTGCTCTTTTGACGCAATATTTCTTCCATAAGAAACGGCTTCCCGTTGGGTGGAGAACACTTTTGACGGCTTCGCAGCGCTCGCCTTTTTCACCGCCCATCCCTCCTCCGCGCGTACAACATGTTGGCTACGCATACCACGCTCAATGGCTTGTGTATAGGAGTCAATTTGCGGATTGTGGAGATTTTTACGAGGGAGTATTTTTACTTTCATGATTTAATTTCTTTAAGTATTCCATCTTCAGTATACTGAATGTTTCTCAAGAATTCAATTTGCTGAACATAGTCTTCGAAAGTAAGTGCCTGAAAGACCATTTTCTTTTCAATATAGGTGCTTCTATAAAGCCGCAACTCCACATGTGGCATACTCTCCGCCACCCACAGAAGTGTCTTCCTCGCTCCAGCGTGTGTTTTGAAGAAATGCACATCACTAAACTTCCTTTCTCGATGAAGGAAAGCCGTAAAAGCAACATGTAGATTGAGAGGAATAACCGCACATATAATAGGAATCTTTTTCGCCTTTTGTATTTTTCTGATTTTTATGTGAGCCCCTTCTGGAGTTGCAAGTGTTCCATCGAAAACAATACCATCAAAAGTATCAAGATACTCAGAGAGAAATTCCGTCTTCCCGGAGGCCGTTCCGCCACACATGAGATAAACCTCCTTTTCAGGGTTTTTCTTTAAGCTCACTTCAAGCATTTTATCGGCAACTTTTGCAGAACGCGTATGAAATTTTTCAACCTTTGAAGGATGATACCCCTCAAAGGTCTTTTTCACCTCATCTGCAGAAATTAATTCCGGTGGAACAAAATATAAACTTAAAAGACGCATAGACAAAAAATATGGAGTGTCCAAAAACATACCACTGATTCTATGGCTTGTCGATTTAGAATTCTGTCAGAATTTTAATATGCCTAAAACAACCTCCCCCTCACCTCCGCCCTCCCCAAACTCTCCACATACGCGCAGTAATCACACTCCGCCCCCGCGACAGGCAGTCCAGCAGGATAGTCCCTTGGGGGCACCTCACCCCCATCCAAACACTTCTTCATCTCCGCCACCGTCCCCGCGATCCACGCATCATCCCCCTTATACGGGATCAACTTCACCGTAAACTCTAACCGTCCACCAAACCCCTCCCTCCCACTATCCCCATTGCAGTACACGAAATACCCCGTATCCGACACAGCAAACCCATTCATCCGGAAAAGCCACTGATACACCTCCATCTGCCTCTTGTATCCATCTTGCCACTGCGCATCGAGCGAAACCTCACCATCCTTCGCCGTCGCCTTGTAATCCACAATAATCAGCTCGCCACTAGGACGCACCCACACATCATCCACCCCTCCGGTAACAACCAGATTCGTCCCCGGCACCTCATACGTCACACCCCTCCGCAGCGAATCCCTCCACTCATCCATCCGCTCATGCTTAAACGGCACCGCCTCAATCCCATACTCCTTCATCAACGGATGCGCCGTCCCCGCAGCCCTATGAAGATCAAACTCCCTCTTCAACAACGTATCCACCGCCGAATTCAACGAAAACGGAAACCCCGGTGGCCGTCCCACCCCAAGCCGTCTATCATAATAAAAGCACCTCTTGCACTGCAAATACAGATCAATCTTCGACCGACTAATCCGAAAGGGGACCGTCGAATACGGATCGTAAAGGTTGCGGGTGCGTTGGGAGTTGTAGTATTGGGACATGGGGGAATTGTATCTATTCAGCATGGAAAGTATAGAGGTTCGTATGCATTGAGCCAAGAGATAGATACAAACTTTCAATTGATAAAATATCTGTTTTTCTTGATTCTTCTGCGCCTTTTTGGTATTATATCGCCAAATAATATCCTTATATATGGACAACAAATCACAAATCGTTATCTATAAGTCACCGACAGGTGAAACGAAGATTGATGTACGATTCGATGGTGATACTGTTTGGCTTACGCAAAATTCATTGGCTGAACTCTTTCAGACTACGAAGCAGAATATTAGTCAGCATATTAAAAATATTACAGAGGAAGAGGAATTATCAGAGATTTCAACAGTAAAGAATTTCTTTACAGTTCAAAAAGAAGGAGATAGAGAGGTAAAACGAGCAATCGACTTCTATAATCTTGATATGATTATCTCCGTCGGCTACCGTGTAAAAAGCTCCGTCGCCACCTCTTTCCGCCAGTGGGCCACCCAGCGACTCCGTGAGTATATTGTCAAAGGGTTCGTCATGGATGACGAGCGGTTGAAAAACCCGGATCTACCATTTGATTATTTTGAAGAATTAACTCGTCGTATTTCCGACATCCGCACCTCCGAGAAACGATTTTATCGAAAAATTACCGATATTTATGCAACAAGCATTGATTATGATCCGACAGATCCCCAGAGCATTCTCTTCTTCAAAACCGTTCAAAACAAAGTTCATTATGCCATTACAGGCAGCACTGCAGCCGAGATTATTGCAACCCGAGTCAACAGCAAGAAGCCAAATATTGGCCTAACCAATTTTCGTGGCAACAAGCCAACGAAGGAAGAGATTATCATTGCAAAAAACTACCTGAATGAACAAGAGCTTCTTGTCTTGAATAACCTCGTCGAACAGTACCTCGTATTTGCTGAAGGTCAGGCCATGCAACGCATCCCCATGTACATGAAAGACTGGATCGATAAACTCCACGCCTTCCTCCAGATCAACAACAAGAATATTCTGAATGACGCTGGCAAAATTTCCCACGATCTAGCTGTACAAATAGCCGAAAGAAACTTCGATGAGTATAAAAAAAACGAAGCCAAGAATGATGATAATGAATTCGATACGATTGCACTGAGGGCGATTGAGACGGCGAAGAAAGGGAAGAAAAGTAAGTAAAACCTAAGATCGTCGAAGAAAATCCATTGTTCCCGTAACGGAAAGAACAGTGTGAGCTTTTTACGAGGAACCAGTATGGAGCCCCGCTCACATCGTTTTTACCATATCTCACAGCCATAATTTTCCGAATGCAACACTTCGTTGGTCTCTTCCAGATCAAAACGCTCCGGTTCAAGAAAGTCTTCCTCTATCTCACCATCATCATCAATCGCACCAAGCCAATCCATCGTCTCTATATATTCCTTATGTTGGGGATTTTTGGTGATCTCAACCAAATCTTTATATCTCCATGGGCCACCACAGTTCTCCGGCGGGCAGTTCCTCTTCCCTTTTAAACATATAGGCAGCTCATGCTCCATGAATGCATTGGTTATTTTTTCAACCTCGATACGATGATCCCACCCATCTCCAAAATCGTAATCATACTCAAATGTTTCTCCTTCTTTGGTAACAAGGCTATCGAGCGCTATCCCTCTGTAATCGATCCAGTCATTATCGAACTCTTCATGCACCTCACCATAATAATTTTCATGAATAATAAACTGATGGCAATGACCATTGCCCCAACCCATAACCCCTTGAATTATTTTGTGCAGATCCTTGAGTTCCACCGCAGCCGGCACCACAAACCTCCTCCATATCGGCGGCGCAATATGTTTCAGCGTGATTTTCAGCTGGTATGCCCTGATCGACTTCTCCATCTTTTTACTAGTGCGTTCTTGTTGCTTCATGTAGGTAGTATAGGGTGTGGTTTGTTACCCTGGCAAAGGTATTTTACGGCGACGTATCCACCGCCGAATTCAACGAAAACGGAAACCCCGGTGGCCATCCCACTCCAAGCCGTCTATCATAATAAAAACACCTCTTACACTGCAAATACAGATCAATCTTCGACCGACTAATCCGAAAGGGGACCGTCGAATACGGATCATAAAGGTTGCGGGTACGTTGGGAGTTGTAGTATTGGGACATGGGGGAGTTTGTATCTATTCAATATGGAGATGTATACAAAGTATAGAGGTTTGTATACATTCAGTCGAAGGATAGGCGCAAACTTTGTTATTGATTCACAAGTTCCTCATCCGCCTTCGCATATAAATTCTTCTGAAAAGCGAAAAACATAGATCTATTTTTCTAGCTTTTCCAATATATCATTTTCCAGCATCGTCAGATTAAAAATATATTCATTGTGATTGTACGTTTCCTCAAGTGGTCTTTTTGCAGTATGCCAGCCCTGGCCGTCGGTGATCCAGATGAAGTCGATATTTTGGGCTTTGAGCTCAGTGTATAGGTCACGAAATTCTCCACAGACGGCCTTGAGTTTACTTCCGCCACCGTTGTAGAAATTTACTTCAAACAGTTTGATATTTCTGGTTTTTGGGTTATATAACGCAAAATCAAAATTTCTTGCCGATTTATCTACATTCACATGTATGCCCCATTTTGCCTTGATATCGCGTGCGCTGGCCTGCGATATGTACTCGAAACCGTATTTCTTGCACAGGTGAACGATGAACGACTCCACAATCTTCTCCATGAGCGTACCACCGCGATTTTTTCGACCATTACTGTCGAGCCCAACCTCGACACCCATGACGTAATCGACGAGATTTTTGATGCCGTTACTTTTGAATAGCTCAGCAAGTCCGGATCTTTCGAGAAAATAATAGTATTTGTCCGGATTCATTTCCTTTCCAGAAAAGTCATATACAACAGGGTCGCCCTTGCCGTCAGTAATTTCCAGTCTATTTTCGCGCACGGCCAAGAGAATCGGTAGTGCTTTTACGATCTCCGGATTTAACCGATAGAGATTTCTGAATTCAGCCTTCAAATCTTCTTTTCCGAGCAAGTAGTTGAGCTTATTAAGGGTAATCTCGAGCTCCGAGCTATTCTTAAAAACCTTATTCCAGTTCACGAAGTAGTCCCAGGTTTTGATGGAGCTTTTGAACGAATCGAAGAGGACGAGAAAATCCTTTTTCATTTCAGTAGTTGGTTATGAGTACTTCGCCGACCTTTCCGCGTTTCGTGGCATCGGAATTAATGGCTCTATTTGCTTGCACCTTGAGGGTGCGTATATCGGTTAGATTTGAGTAAATCTGATTGATAAACGGCGTGTCCGAGTTCGAGAGCATCACGAAGCATCCTCGCTGATGGAGCTCGACAAGCGTGTCGCGAAGTTCAATCTGCTCCTTTTCTAAAAACGCCTCCGAAGTATACGAGGTAAATGACGAGGTTTTACTGACAGGGTAGTAGGGTGGGTCAAAGTAAATAAAATCACCATTTTTGGCAATTTTGAGAACTTCTTTGTAGTCTTGATGTTTGATTTCCGCTTTTTGTAGAGCATTCGAGACTCTTCTGAGATTATCTTTGTTGCAGATGGTAGGATTCGTATATTTGCCGAACGGCACGTTGAAGCCTCCTTTGCTATTGACCCGATACATGCCATTGAAGCAGGTTTTATTTAGAAATATGAAGCGTGAGGCGATAGACAGTTCATCGAGCTCTTTTGGCTGCCATGAACGGACTTCGAGGAAGTAATCCTTATCAGTTTTGTGTTTTTCTAAGTCGATAATTAGGTCTTCAACGTTATTTTTGATGATGCGATAGGTAGTGATGAGCTCATGATTGAGGTCAGATAAAATAGCATTACTAGGTAACAGATCGAAGAACATCGCTCCGCCGCCAACAAACGGTTCGAAATATATATTATTTTGTATATCGAAATTTTTAGGCGGGTAAACGTTTAGACCTTGGAATTGCGCTATTAGTTGACGCTTCCCTCCAACCCACTTTACGAATGGCTTAGGCCTATCGCCTAAGGTTCGATTTTGGCTGTAGTTTTTTACGAGCAATTTCAATTTTGTTTCCATTTGTATCTTATTTATACACCAACGATTGTACACCAACAATAGTTGGTTCTCAATAAGAGGTGCTCAGGGGAAAATAGACACGTGAAAGAAGCAATAAACCAACAACTCGGAAAGCAAGTTCGCGCACTACGCACAAAACACAAACTAACCCAGGAAGAGTTGGCCGGTAAATCTGGCATAAGCCTCAAATATATACAACGAATCGAAGGCAAAAACCCTCCGAGCCTCGGGCTGATTGCATTAAAAAAGATAGCGGATGGTTTTGGGGTTCCGCTCTGGAAGCTGCTGAAATTTTAGATAAAGAGCTTTACGTCAATATTTTTTTAGCCTCTGCAGTAAAAGTATTTTACTGCTCTGACTAAATAATTTAATTGTTAGCGCGGAAGATTTAAAAATCTAGAAAGAGTAGATTTATCTAGATTCCTAGTAGATGGTCTGTAGACTTAGCTTTAAAAGTGGTTTTATATCCTTAAATTAAAAAAAGTTAAGTCACTATTTTCAGTGTAGACGCCATCTAGATAAAGTAAATATATTTAACAAAATTAGAATATATATACTATTTTATGATAGATTGTAAATTATATTGACTATTTCCTCACTACACGTCAACATGCAAACACACTAAAACCTCACCCTCCCACCCATGAAAAACCTCATCATTAAGCTCAGGAAAGCGGCGAAACTGTCGCAGGAAGAGCTCGCGCAGAAGCTCGGGATGTCGCGACCTACGCTGATGGCGGTGGAGAACGGAACCCGGGATATCACGCTCGGAGAGTTGAAACTTATATCGAAGATTTTTGATATTCCCGTGGAGGTGATTTTGGATGAGGATATGGGGGTTTTGGAGAAGATGGAGTTGCAGAATTTTAGTGAAAAGGCATTTCAGAAGTTTCATAATCTCATATTACAATGCATCAAATATGGGGCGGGAGCTGATGGGAAGATCACTAAAACGAAACTGGCGAAACTGGTGTATCTTTGCGATTTTGCGAGCTATTACAAGTCGCTTCATCCTATCTCAGGGCTGGAGTATCACAAGCTGGCGCAAGGGCCGGTGGCGATTGAGTTTTTTGATATTTTGGAGTCAAATGAGTCGATCAGTGTGGAGAAGAAAAATAATGCGTTTTTGGTCTCACTCAATGAGCAGCCGGACGATTCGGTACTGAGTAAAGAAGAGCAGAAATTGGTTCGTACCATCTGTGAAAAATGGAAAAAGGCCGATACCAAGCAGATTGTCGATTTCACCCATAAACAACTCCCATGGGCTATGTGCAGGGATCGAGAGGTGATCCCGTATTCCCTTATTAACAATGAAGAGCCCCAGAATGTTTACTAAAAAGTATGTTTATTAAAGATCTATCATTTACGGTAGCGTTTTCTTCGCATGCTGAGAAGTATTTTTGCAAGGAGTTTTTGAAAAAGTATAAACCGAAGCAGTGGGTCGAAACGAGAAAAACGATTATTGACACCCTAGAGCGCGCTTTTACATTTCAGCAGACAGCGCTGATTGATAATCTAAAATTCTCTCAAGAGGATGGGATTGGCATTTTCAAGCTCGATTTCCGGGTAGCGGGAACGAATGAATCACCGAAATTATCAGGTAATAGAGCGATTTTTTCATTATCAAATAAGACTGGTCGTATTGAGATTTTGCTAGTATATGGGAAAATTCACTGCCCGAAAAAGCAGTCAGAAACACAGTGGATACTGGAGCAGGTGAAAGGGGCGTTCAAAGCTAAACGAGATTAAAAACACCAATTTTACCCCATTTCCAACAAAATTTTGTAGAAAAACTTTAAATACGGTATAAACTAAAGATATGGAAAATAAGATAGCTATATTCAAAGGCAGCAAAATACGAAAAGCTCTCCATAATGGAGAATGGTGGTTTTCTGTGGTGGATGTCATTGAGGCTTTAACAGACAGCGAGAGACCCAGTGTTTATTGGACAGCTATGAAGGCGAGGGTGCAAAGCGAAGACGAATTTCAACTATCTACAAT
>CALREA010000030.1 GCA_943355055.1 Candidatus Peribacteria bacterium
CACATATCGCAAGGGCGTTGCGTGGCCACCTGTCCGAACATCGTCTGTCTGATTGCTCGAAGCTCTCCTGTGCCATTGCACGTCTTGCACGTAATGATCTTGCTCTCCGGCTCCGCGCCGTTTCCACTACATTTTTCACAACGATCGAGTTTCGTGATGACTAATTCTTTTTCCGTACCAAATACCGCCTCATCAAATTTGAGTTTTATGGTTGTCTCCATGTCATTACCACGGTATGGTCCCGCTTTTTTTCGTTTTGAAGACGCGCGTTGGCCGCCATTGAAAAACGATTCAAACACATCACCGAGATCTCCGAATCCGCCCCCTCCAAAATCCGCTTCGAATCCGCCTCCGCCGAATGGATTTCCACCCGCGAATGGATTACCGCCACCACCTCCGTGTCCCCCATGATCACCCGGCATGGCCCCGGTTTGATCGTAGTACGCTCGTTTCTTGGAGTCGGAAAGCACTTCATTGGCTTCGTTAATTTCCTTGAATTTTGCCTCGGCATCTTTGTTGCCTTTGTTTTTGTCAGGGTGATGCTGGAGCGCGAGTTTGCGATATGCCCGTTTAATATCCTGTTCGGAAGCGTTTTTGGGGACGCCGAGAGTTTCGTAGGGGTTTTTGGATGTTGCCATAGCTTGGGTATTATCCCGTAAGAATCTGGCCTTGTCCAGCCGTTGAGATTATGATACAAATTGTCGCACGTGCCGCGTTCGTCTAACGGTTAGGACGCCACCTTCTCAAGGTAGTAATAGGAGTTCGATTCTCCTACGCGGTACCAAATTTATTCAATACTACTATCCACTGTTTCGGAAGACCTGGCGAAGCCTGTCCCATCCGTCACTGATTATTTGCGGTATAGCCCAGTCAATTTCGTCGGTGATTTCTCGTGATAATTTTTCGTGAAATGTAAACTCAATAGTCGCCCCCTCATACTCCCTCGCTATCATCTGTAAATACTCCGCGAAAAAAGCCTTCCCCTCGTCCTGCGCTCGATGAATCATAATCACATTTGGATTTCCTTCCTTAATATGTATTCTATGTCCCAACGAACTCAGCATAATATTCATATGCGTATCGATTTCTCCTTCAAAAGAGAGCTTGCAGGCTATCCAGCCGGATGGCACGGTGATTGGATTTGGCCGATTAGGCTGATCTGGAAGGTCTAACTGGTCTGTACGGGTGGTGATTTTATTCATGGGGCGATACTTTAGCATGGTTTTTTGTTTTTGTATAGTGCTTTTGGTCCGGATTACAAAAAGAGCAGAGTTTTTGAGGCTCTGCTCTATGCTTAGGGGGGCGAAATTGGGAAGGGGGGCGCCGCTTAGGGCGGCTCAGAATTTTTTGCGAAGCAAAAAAATTACATATCAAAATACATCATAAACTCGGCTGGATGTGGACGGAGTCGGACGTTGTTGATGTCATCTTCGAGCTTTTCCATGTAGGAGTCGAGGAGGTCTTTGGTGAAAACGTCGCCCTGAAGGAGAAATTCGTGATCGGCCTTGAGGGCGGCGAGGGACTGATCGAGCGAGCTGGGAACGGTCGGAAGGGCGAGTTCGTTATCGACATAGGTATTAATTTCGATCGGATTGCCCGGCTCGATTTTGTTCATAATTCCGTCGAGACCTGCCATGAGCAGTGCCGAAAAAGCGAGGTAAGGATTGCACATTGGATCGGGTGGTCGGAATTCGATTCGCTTGGCCTTCGGATTTTCTGAGATCATGGGAATTCGGCATGCTGCTGAGCGATTTCGCATACCGTAGACCAGATTTACCGGAGCCTCGTAGCCGGGCGTGAGACGTCGGTAGGAGTTCGTTGTCGGCGCGCAGAAAGCCATGAGCGCGTGTGCGTGCCTGAGAAGACCGCCGATATACCATTTTGCCATCTGGGAAAGTCCGGCGTAGCCTGATGCGTCGTGGAAGAGGTTCGTGACGTCGTTCCAGAGACTCTGGTGAATATGCATTCCGGATCCATTATCGCCGTAGAGTGGTTTTGGCATGAACGTAGCCACTTTTCCGTTTTTGCGGGCGACATTTTTGACGATGTATTTGTAGATGAGAAGCTTGTCGGCCATGCTGGTGAGCGTTGTAAATTTCATATCAATTTCGCACTGACCGGCGGTCGCCACTTCATGATGATGCACCTCGACATTGATGCCGCACTTCTGAAGCGTGAGCACAATCTCACTACGAAGATCCATGAGCGTGTCGTGTGGAGCGCAAGGGAAATATCCCGCTTTGTTGTGCGTTTTGTAGGCGAGATTTGGTTTTGAATCATCACCCGAGTTCCATGCGCCTTCCTCGGAGTCGAGATGGTAGTACCCCTCATGTACATTCTGATCGAAACTCGCATGATCGAAGATGAAAAATTCCGCTTCCGGACCCCAGTATGAGGTCGTGGCGATACCGGTAGATTTCAGATATTCCTCGGCTTTTTTGGCGACGAAACGGGAGTCTTTTTCGTAGGGCATTTTTGTCGTCGGATCAAAAATATCGCAATTCAACACCAGTGTAGATGTCGTCGTAATCGGATCGATAAATGCCGTGGTCGGATCGGGAATAATCACCATATCGCTCTCGTGAATTTTCTGAAAACCCCTGATGGATGAACCATCGAAACCGAGGCCGTCCACCCAAAGCGAAAGTTTCAAATCTTTGTACTCCATCTGGGTTTTCGTGATGGAAATGTGCTGCCACAAGCCAAATAAATCCACAAAACGCATATCGATAATTTCTACGGCGTGTTTCTCCATGAGAGCATATACCGTTTCGATCGCCTCGATATTTATCCCCTCCATACTCCCCTGTCGTCGCGACGTCGGAAGCGTGTGACGGATTGATGAGATACCTTTCTTCTGAGCTGACTGCAGAGTTGCCGTGACCGGGTTTGCTTGCGGCATAGATGAAAAAAGTTAAAAAATAGATGCGGACATGAGAGTGTATATCCGATGCATCGTTATGATTCAATGGCTTTTTCATACTGTTATTTCGATGTGTCGAAATTTTCTACAACGCTTTTTGTGTTGATGGAAAAGCTGAGGAAATTTTTTGTTCCCTCGTCGGTGGCGAAAAATTCGACGGAAAAAAATCATGAAAAAAAGTTGACATCAATATTTTTTATAGGGTGATTTTTGATATTTACACTTTTTCTTGCTTTGTGATTCGACTATCCATACTATAAGTTATTGGATAGTCCCTTCACTCTACTTACCATATTTATTCTATGAATGAGACACTCATCACCATCACGGATGCCGCATCCTTAAGCGGAAAATCGATCCAAACTATTCGTCGCGCCATCAAGGCGAAGAAGATAAAAGTCAAAAAACAAAAGACCCCACAAGGGTTTAATTATTTGATTATTAAAGATACGCTCATCGAATGTTACCAGATGGGCGACAAACAAGAGTTGCGTGAGATACCGATTGAGAAGCATACTGATGAGTCAATGACGAATCTGGATATCCAAGAAACTATCCCATCCGAAAGCGTTTCCCTCGTTGACCAGGAGGCGATCGAGCGAACCGAACGAAGCGTGCAGATTCTTGACGAAAAAGTGAACGAAGTTGTGTTGAGATACTCTCACGAACGAGAACAGGTGACACAAGTTATGAAAGATTTCAAAGATCGAGTCCTGATCCTCGAAAATCAAGTTCGAATGCTTCAGGCTCCCAAGAAATCGTGGCTCAAGTTCTGGAAATAACGTGTTCGTATGGCCAACCTAAGCAAGTTACAACGTGAGATTCCTCGCAAGTTGTTCCATTTATTTGGGCTTGTTTTGGTATTGTGGTACAGCGTGGTTACCTATTTTTTCGGTAAAGAAATCGGGTTGATTTCGTTGACCGGTTTGCTGCTGGTTTTTATGGAGATCGAGTATGTTCGACTGGAGCATGCTATGACGCTTCCGGGGCGTCTCGCTTCGCTGGTGCGGAAGCATGAGCGGGACAGGGTAACCGGTGCGGTGTGGCTTACCGCAGGGTGCATCATCAGTTTTGCCGTATTCGAGTATTGGATTGCTGTTTTATCGTTTCTTTTTGTGATTTTCGGCGATACGTTTGCTTCTTTGGTCGGCATAGGTCTGGGGGGGCGAAAACTCTACCGCAAGAAGTCATGGGCGGGGTTTTTGGGTGGATTGAGTGCTAATCTGATGTGCGGGTGGATTATCATGCCGGATCGTGCGCTTGTGTTCGTTCCTATGGCCCTCACGGCGAGCGTGGTTGAGGTTTTCACCTCTAAGCTCGACGATAACTTCACCGTGCCTCTGTTCGCCGGTTTTGTGGGATTTTTGATGACCTCGTTGCTGGCGGTGATTGGGGTCTAGAGGGCCTCGTTGCGGAAGATTGCGGAAAGGTTGTTGGGAGGTTACCAAGAGGTTGCGGGAGAAGGTACCTCTTCCTGTACCACTCTCCAAATGTACAGCAAAAAGACAGCAAAATGGATAGAGGATGTAAGATATGGATATACTACCGTTTACTCGATATGGATTTCGATGTCGGTGCTGGAGTCGGAGCTAGAGTTTGAGTTGCTGCCTGTAGGCGGTTCGTTTTGCGGTGATGATAACGGTGGATTCACGGTGATATCGAAATGCTGATCAATCTGCTGCGTGGGGTGCTGCGTGAGACGCGGGTCAAGATAAGGCTTTTCGAAAAATGGTTTGTGTAAGACCGGCTTGGAGAATACCGGCGGTTCGATGTATGAAAATGGCGTGGATGGTCGCGGAGGTTCGGGTGTCGACTGGATAGTCACCTGGGTAGTCCGATGGGTATCCGACTGTATAGGCATGTCTATTTTTTCCTCTTCTGTATCTTGTTTTCTCGAGTAGTCAACTGGCGCGATATCTTGAATTTTCTGCTCGAGGACGGGACGACTTTTCTTTGGTTTTCGTGGTGGTTTTGGTGCATTCCGAAGGGGTGCGGGGGGCTGCTCATTTGACTTTGACGCAGCGCCTAGCCCGGTGTGCTGCCCGGCGTGCTGTGAAAGATAGAGTTTCAGCTCTTTGAGGAATGGGCATTTTTGGTTGAGTGAGAAGAAGCGGAGGTTGCCCATTTTTTCGGAAAGCAAGAGGCCGTATTCGACAAGTGAGTTCAGCTCGCGTTGGAGTGAGCCAGGAGAGTATTGAATCATGCTCGCAAGCTCGCGAAGATAGTACTTCTGTCTACTGTTTTGCGTGAGTAGTTGAAGTATTGCCTTTCTAGCTTCGGATTTGATGATATTTGAGAACATTCGTTTTCAGGTTTGAGAACAATTTGAGAACAGTTGTACTCGGTTCTGAGAACGTTCGTTTTCAATTTTGAGAACGTACATACTCAGTCTTGAGAACGAATTGAGAACGACTGTACTCAATTCTGAGAACAATTGTACTCAAAATTGACGACAAAGCAATAGAAGGATACAAGTATACTATATGAAGCTGGATATTTCTCTTCGGGATCGGTTTACTTTTCTGCTTTATGTAGCTTTGCTTAGTGTGCCGGCGATGGCGGTGGACGTGAGGGCGTACTTTACCTTTGAGCCTATCAAGGTACTCGCTACTTCAGGTATCGGGGTCTTATTGGTGTGGTGGGGCGTGATGTGGGGGGTGAATAGGAACGAGATGAGTGACGGGGATCTGCGCCAGGAGGATGGTGGAGACGTGCGTGAAGAGAACGACGGCGAGATGGTGTGCTATGGGATACGATGTCGCGTACTCGCCGTTGCGTGTTTCTATGGATACTGGGTTAGCCTCCTCCTTGCTACCATTGGCTCGGTCGCTCCGTGGGTGAGCTTGTTCGGTATAGCTCCGAGGTATCAGGGGATCGTGATGTACCTACCTCTCTTTGTCGCTGCGATTGGAGTTTCTCGGCTTCGTCGGGATGCGCTGGAAAAGGTACTGGGGGTTGCGATGGTGACGGCTACTGCCGTCAGTGCTTTTGGTATATTACAGGGATTGATACCGGCTTTGATGCAATGGTGGGAGACGGATATTTTCTTGGGAAGGGCATTTTCTACGATGGGACATCCGAATTACCTCGCGGATTATCTCGTACTAGTGACTCCCCTCTTTTATTGGAAATGGATTTCTAGTCGGAAGTGGATGGCGTGGAGTCTGACCGGGACGGTCATCGGTGTTGCCTTTCTCTTGACCCTGAGCCGCGGAGCTATGCTTGGACTGATCGGGAGCGGATTATTCTTTATAGGAATATATGGATATTGGCATAAGCGGAAGAAGTTGATTGTCGGCGCCATCGCAACTCCCCTCTTGCTTGTTGCGCTTATCGTTGGAGTGAATATATTGCCATTTCATGGTGTGCCTGCGAGCGAAGCGCTTAAGCATGTACCCCTTGTTAATAGGCTTGTTATGAGTGAGGAAAATATCCGATCGATTTCTACTCGTTTTACGCTGTGGCCATCTGTCGTACGGAGGATTTTTGAGCGGCCACTTCTGGGATATGGGCCGGATACATTTGGATTGAGTTTCGCCGGTGCGGCCCCGAAGCAGCTCCTGCAGTCAGAAAATTTTAGCACCTACGCTGATAGGGCTCATAACTTTTTTCTGGACTCGATGATGAATATTGGAGTGGTCGGTACAGGATTTCTGGCACTCCTTCTTTGGCTAACCATGCGGATAGTCATTCGATCAGGTGATCCGCTTATTTTGGCATTGGGAAGCGCACTATTTGGGCATATCATCTCGCAGCAATTTGAATTTTCCTTAACGGTACATCTGATATTTTTCTGGGTGTATATTGGGGCGATTTGGCAATTTCGATTGAAGGGAGTCAGCATCAACAAGAGGGTTGGAATCGGAATCGGATACAGGACACTCCGCTACGCTACGTGTCTAGGTGCGACACTCTTGATGATTGGCATATTTGCGGGATATAGTATTCCAACTTTTTTGGCCGACCGTTTTGCGCGAGAAGGGGAGTTCGCGAAAGCGATGGCGATCGCTCCACATCGTAGCGAGTATGTACTGGCGGAGGCACGGGAATTGATAGAAATGAAGGAAGATCGCAGGCATATTCTGAATTTACTCGATGCCGTGAAGTGGTTTTCCGGGGATTTGGATTATCGACCGTACTTCTACGAAGGGATGATGCTGCAGGCGAGCGGCGAGTACCCAAAAAGCTTCTTATCTTTCGAGGAAGCCATCAAACGCTCTCCCATATTCCCTCCGTTGTATAAAGCCTATGGGAAGGCTCTGCTCGAGAGTGGGGAGCGAGAGAGGGCTTTGAAACAGTTCCATCAGTACCTCGACCTCGCCCCGATCCATCGAAACAAGGTCTTTTACAAGCTGAATCCCCAGTTTGACGAGATTTTTGAGCTCATTGATCAAGCCTCCATTGCAAAGTAGATTTTGATTGCTATACTGATCTCCGATAAAGATTCATTCTTATGATTCAAACATCTGATCATCTGGCCAAAACGGCTTCCAATCCTATTACTTCACATGCACACCCCATGGCTTCCACACAGCACGTTTTTTCTTTTGAGGAAGGTAACAAAGACATGCGCGATCTACTAGGGGGCAAGGGGGCTAATCTCGCCGAGATGACAAATCTGGGGCTGCCGGTGCCTCCCGGATTTACGATTACCACCGATGTGTGTAATTATTTTGTCTCACAACACGGTTATCCAGAAGGATATAAAGAGCAGGTGGAACGTGCGTTAGACGAGCTGGAAAAGAAGATGGGGAAGAGATTGGGTGACCCGAGTAATCCGCTCTTAGTATCCGTGAGATCCGGTGCAGCGATTTCTATGCCGGGAATGATGGATACGATTTTGAATTTGGGATTAAATGATCAGACGGTGGTGGGATTGCGTGATAAGACGGGGAATGAGCGATTTGCCTACGATGCGTATAGAAGATTTGTCAATATGTTTGGCGATGTGGTGTTAGGGGTCGATCATGAACACTTCGAAGACAAGATGGATGCGATGAAATCTGCCAAGGGCGTCGTAAATGATACCGATTTGGATGCGAGTGATTTGAAAGAACTTGTGAAACAGTACAAAGAAGTGGTTCGGGAAAAAGCGGGTGTTGAATTTCCGGAAGAGCCGAGAGAACAGCTATGGCTAGCCACGGAAGCGGTTTTCAAGAGCTGGACAAATGATCGTGCGATATTGTATAGGCGCATCCATCATGTACCGTCATCGATTCGAGGAACGGCGGTGAATGTACAGTCTATGGTATTTGGAAATATGGGAGATACATCCGGAACGGGCGTGGCATTTACTCGAAATCCATCGACAGGTGAAAAAATGTTTTATGGTGAATTTTTGATGAATGCACAGGGTGAGGATGTGGTTGCGGGTATTCGAACGCCGCAAAGTATTGAGGAGTTAGGACGTGTGATGCCGGAGGTATATGAGCAGCTGTTGGCCGCGAAAGAAAAGTTGGAACAGCATTATCATGATATGCAGGATATCGAGTTTACGATTGAGACCGGACGATTATTTATGTTGCAGACGCGCAATGGCAAGCGTACGGCGCACGCTGCGGTGAAGATCGCGGTGGATTTGGTTGCGGAAGGATTGCTCACGAAAGAGCAGGCGATCATGAAAGTTGAACCGAACTCATTGAATCAATTATTACATCCACGAATTAATCCAAAGGCACCTAAGAATGTGGTTGCCAAGGGCTTGCCTGCGTCTCCAGGAGCTGCAAGTGGTAAAGTGGTGTTTAGCGCGGAAGATGCGGTGATTTGGGTAAAAGAAAAGGGAGAAAAGGTTATTTTAGTCAGAAGAGAGACTACGCCGGAGGACTTGGCAGGAATGCATGTGAGTGAGGGCATTTTGACGGCGCAGGGTGGTATGACGTCGCATGCGGCGGTGGTTTGTAGAGGTATGGGAAAATGCTGCGTAGCGGGCTGTGCGTCGATTTCTGTTGATAAGAAAAAGAGAAAATTCATGGTAGGGGATTTGGAAATCTGGGAAGGGGATACCATTACCTTGAATGGCTCCACCGGAGAAGTGATGCTCGGAGAAGTTGAGATGCTGGAGCCGGAAATTTCCGGAGACTTCGAGGAGGTTATTGGATGGGCTGATAAGGTTCGAAAAATGCGCGTTCGTGCGAATGCCGATACGCCGCATGATGCTACGGTTGCTCGTGAGTACGGTGCCGAAGGAATTGGATTGTGCCGCACGGAACACATGTTTTTCGATGAATCACGTATCGATAGTGTTCGTGAAATGATACTGGCGAAAAGTGTAGAGGCTCGTAAAAAAGCGTTGGCAAAGTTGTTGCCATTTCAGAGAGAGGATTTTGTAGGATTATTCAGAGCGATGAATGGTTTCCCTGTGACGGTTCGATTATTGGATCCGCCGTTGCATGAGTTTTTACCGCAGAAGGATGAGAAAATTATGGAACTCGCGATTGAGTTGGGTGTGACGTTTGAGGAGTTGAAGTTGGTTACGGAGCAGCTCCATGAGGTAAATCCGATGTTGGGTCATCGTGGATGTCGACTAGCCGTTACCTTTCCTGAGATTTATGAAATGCAGGTACAGGCGATCGTGGAGGCCTGCGTTATCGCTAAGCGTGAGGGAATCGTAGTGCTACCGGAGATTGAGATGCCGTTGATTGCGTGTGCGGCCGAGTTGAAGATGCTCCGTGAGTTGGCGATTCGAATTATTGATGTGTGCGAGGGTGGGTATACGATGTGCGATGTTGGGGTTCGTGGGGAGGCGAGCGGCGTGACGTATAAAATCGGGTCGATGATTGAGTTGCCGCGAGCCTGTTTGGTTGCCGATCAGTTAGCACCACATTCTGACTTCTTCTCTTTTGGAACGAATGATTTAACGCAGACAACCTGGGGAATTTCCCGTGATGATGTTGGAAAGTTTATGGGCGACTATCTGGATAAGGGCGTACTGGAGCGAGATCCGTCGGATTCGATTGATTTGAATGGCGTCGGTGAGTTGATGAAACTTGCTGTTACGAAAGCGCGTAGCGTAAAGAGCGACGTCGAGTTCGGCATCTGCGGTGAACACGGCGGAGAACCGGCCTCAGTCGAATTCTGCCACCGAATTGGACTAGATTACGTCAGCTGCTCACCATTCCGAATACCGATTGCTAGATTGGCTGCGGCACAGGCGGTGATCAGGGAGGGGAAGTAGCGTGATTTAGCCCGAGGTAATAGCTCTTCTTGTGAGCAGCCGTACATTATGGGTTCGAGAGGGTGTATCCGAATGTATAGCAAAAAGATAGCAAAATGGATAGTGACCATATCTGCATTGTGCGCTGGGACAGAAGCTGCTCTGCATCTTTTTTATGCGCAAGCATCCCGAATAAGTTTCAATACTCCTTCTCTTATTTTATCGGGACTACGCATTGCCCTCAATTTTTCGCTCGCTCCGGTTGGAAAATCACTCTCTCTCGATTCGAAAGGTCCCCAATTACTCACTTCCAATCCGGGATTAATTACTGGTCCTGGCTGTCTTTCCCCAGGCTCTTGCCTTCTTGCTGCATCGCGCTCTGCATGTTTCTGTTCAAGATAGTTCATATTAGGCTTATTATAAATTATCGAGTTTATAATATACGTTTTTTACGAATAGCAATTTAGGAGGATGTGTATCGTGGGTATGACACGATATATCCAATGTAGATTTTACTGGAATATAGTATATAATAATCAAATATTAGAAAAATAGTGATTTTTAAAGCTGATAATTTCGGCGCCGAAATTTCAGAACATGACAGAAAATGTACGAAAGTCAAATAATCGGACAATGGGGAAATTCTACTTTTCCCTTCCCCAGCCAAGTTTGTCGTTGAGGGTTTTGTAGTAGTTGCGGCCCTCGGTGCGGATGAGGTTGAGTTGTTGTGGGGCGCGAGTGATTTCGATTTCGTCTTCGAAGTCGAGGTCGTAGGTTTGCTGGCCGTCGATGGTGAGGCCAATTTTTGTCTGTTGTTCTTTGCGCTCGGTTTCGATTTTGATGTGAATCATACGTCTGTCAGGAATGATGATTGAGCGCATAGAGAGGAGCACGGGGCAGATGGGAGTTATGACGATGCCATCGACTTTTGGGTGAACAATAGGGCCGCCGGCAGAGAGGGAGTGACCGGTCGAGCCGGTAGGGGAGGCAATAATTAGGCCGTCGGCCTTGAACAACGCCGCCTCTGAATCATTTATCTTAATACTCATTTTAATCAAACGAGCGAAGGATCCTTGATTAATTACCACGTCGTTGAGGGCTAATAGACAGGAGTGCGGAGTGCGAGTGTCGGATTTCGTTTCTGTTTTTTCAGATTCTATTCCTCTCCTCTTGAGCGAAATGGCGAGCATAGACCTGGTATCAATTTTGAATTTTCCGGCTCGGATGAGTTTGAGCTTTTCGTCGAAGTCTTCGAGGGTTGCTTCCGTGAGAAAGCCGAGGCGGCCGATGTTGACGCTGAGGACCGGCGGGCTCTTCTTCGGATCTAGGGAACGGGCTGTGCGGAGCAAGGTGCCGTCGCCGCCGAGGCTAATGATTAATGAAGATTTTTTGCATATCTCCTCTTGTGAATATGATTTTTCGATGTTGAGGGCAGCGCCTCCGCGCTTATCCACAAGTACTTTTGCGCCCAATTTTTCCATTTTTTTTATGACCATTTCCAAGCGGCTCACATCCTTTCCGATGCTGTCCTTGCAGATAATTCCGACGGTTTTGAAGCTGATCTTTGTCATACAGTACCTAGTATATCGTACAACCGAAAATGATACAAAAATGATACATTTTTGGTACATACTCAAAAAGTCCTCAGGCCTATGACTTCATAACAAGTCGAAGAAACATTTCATTCAAGCTCTTAGCCGAGTTTTCCCAAGAAAATTTCCCGGCTTGTATGAGACCTTTTTCACGAAGACTTCTCGTCAGACTTTCGCCGGAAAGAATGGATTGTATTGCCCCGCTCATGTCGTTTACGGAAAGAGGGTTTATTAGCAGCACGCCGTCTCCCACCACCTCCGGAAGCGAAGAAGTGTTCGAACAAACCACCGGACAACCGCACTGCATAGCCTCTAATGGCGGAATTCCGAACCCCTCATAGAGTGAAGGAAATACGAAACATGCCGCGGCGTTGTAATACAAAGGTAATTCTTTTTCATCAACATATCCCAGAAATTTTACACGATTCGCTAGCCCCTCTTTTTTCACCTGATCAAAAATCTCCTCATACTGCCAACCTTTTCCACCAATGATATAAAGGCTTACTTCTGCGGGAATCTGGCTCATGCATTTAATAAGTGTTTTCATGTTTTTCCTCGGCTCCAGCGTCCCGACGGCGAGAATATATTTATCCGGAAGGTTTTTTTCTTTACGGAATTTTTGCATTTCCTGCGGAGGGAAAGGCCTAAAGGCCGTGCTTGCCGCACAGGGAATGACTGTGATTTTTTTCTCATCTGTTTTGAATATTTGCACCAAATCTTTTTTGGTATTCTCCGAAACGGTCGTTATATAGGCACCTCGTTTAAGTGCATATGGAAGCGTTAAACGTTCGATGAATGTCGCCTTCATATTATGCCGCATGGGAAATAACCATGCCACGAGATCATGCACGGTTATCACCACCTTGAGCCACTTAGGAGCGAGAGCCGGCACAATAAATGATGATGGTGCAAAATAAATATCGGGACGTTCTTTTTTTACATCCTGCAAAACTCTCATATGCCAGCGAAGTGCGCTTGGTTGGAAAAATTTCATCTGCGTATTGGAATACTTCTCAAAATCAGCAAAAGGCTGATCGGTATAGAGAATATAGGAAACATCGGGATTACCCTTATTCATCTCCAAAAGATGTTTTACCATTTGAAAGGCATACCACCCCTTACCTGTGCGCTTGGGCCTGACCGCCTCGCGGACGTCTATCGCAATCTTTGTGACTTTATTCATGTCTTGTATACTATAGCATGTTTTGGTATCTTTACAGCGTATATGGCACGAAGAAACATTATAGATCGAATTAAAGACTTGCCCTCAGACCAGAAGATCGTCTTCTGGGGAGCAGCTGCGATGGCTCTAAGCGTCGTTCTGCCGTGGTATAGCGATATCGATGCTTTCAAAACCGGAGATACCTATTTTGGCATTACGGGTCCGCTGTATCTGATTGGTATTTTATTTTTAGCACTTTCGGGAACGGCGATTCTATCACTTTTTCACTATACCGTTCGAGAAAAAGTCGAGATGATTTTTTCTAAATTGGCTACGTTTTATATGATTGCTGGAGGGTTCTGCGGGTTTCTTTTGTTGCTCGCTAATTCTGTTTATTTCCATCCAAGGTTTGGCGTGAATATCGCGATCAAAGAGGCGGGGATTGGCATGTGGGTAGCATTGATTGGTGTAGGAATGATGCTCTATGGAGGGTATACCTTACGCAAACGACGTGAACGATATAGCGATATGGAGTCACGACTTGAGCCACTTATCAAAATGCAGGAACAGGATTATTCACCGATTGTCAGGGAACATCGGGAGGTAGCAAAGGAAAATCGCGGTGAGGTTTACCAAGTCAATGATACGGCACAGCCCGTAGATCGCATGAAAACTATCGAAGATGTCAGCGCGGAGCAGATGGTGAGGAGGCAGGATACTTTGTTGTAATATATTTTTGTTTTGAGAGCGTATATGTTTAAAAAAGAACAGGTTACCGGTGTTGCGTTTTATTGCAAAGATTGCGAAAAGATTGTCGATGCGCGTCAGTTCGGAAGGAAGTTTGTGTATGTATGCAACGTGTGTAAAACGAAAAATGTGGCTTTTGGAACGGAGAAAAGTATACGGTCTTATTTTCACTATGATGAGGTGGTTGGAGCGCCTGCGGCTACCACGGTGGCGGCCGGAGCTGAGCCTTCGAAATCAGGAACGGGATCCGAGCCTTTAAAAACGGAAACAAAATCCGACGCTGCGCGTCTGTCAGAAAAATAGCAAGAAAAATTCAAAGAAATGTCAGAGAAATGTTAAGTTGGCGGTGTATAAGTAATATGTCAATGTGTGTTGGTTGACGGTGAGTGAACGCTCACCCTATACTCACGTCACATTCGATATTTATTTCTTTATTTTATTTTTATGGCAGATAAAACTGTTCAGAAAGTTATCCCGAAGGAGGGACTCGCGGTAGAAGTTGCCCATTCTCACAGAGGAATTGGCGCAGGGAAGGCTGGTGGAGGAGCCGCTGTAACGGGAGGCGGAACTACCTCTCAGCGTCCTACAATGGATCCCGAGAAGCGAAAAGTTCTCGAGATGGCACTCTCCCAGATCGAGAAAAGTTTTGGCAAAGGCGCGATCATGCGCCTCGGTGAGTCCGCACGAATTGCTATTGAGACTATTCCGACGGGATCGTTGTCGCTCGATGTAGCGCTCGGTGGTGGCGTACCAAAGGGACGAATCATTGAGATATTTGGACCGGAAAGCGCTGGTAAAACGACACTCGCTCTCCATATTCTTTCTGAGATGCAGAAGACGGGTGGACAGGCGGCGTTCATCGATGCGGAACACGCGCTCGATCCGGATTACGCACGACGTATAGGTGTAGATGTCGATAATTTACTTATCTCTCAGCCGGATAGCGGAGAACAGGCACTTGAGATCGTTCAGACACTTGTTGCCTCTAATGCGGTTGATATCATCGTTATCGACTCGGTAGCGGCCCTCACACCACGCGCGGAGATCGAAGGCGAGATGGGTGATGCCCAGATGGGAGCTCAGGCTCGTCTGATGAGCC
>CALREA010000031.1 GCA_943355055.1 Candidatus Peribacteria bacterium
CTTTTATGTCTCCCATTTTTTCATACTCTTTCAAATTAATTCCTTTATTCGTGCGCAATCGCAGCATAATATACTCCATTCTTTTTAAATCCTGATCAATATTCATCTCGTTCGTAGTTAAGAGAGGATTTTTTAAATAGGCATCGAAATCACTCCCATTTTCCCACATTGTTCCATCAACAATCGAGTGCGCGCCGAGTCCCAAACCTAGATAATCTTTTTGTTCCCAGTACCGACGATTATGCTCGCACTCCTCACCTTTCAGTGCCCAGTTCGAAACTTCATAATGAGAAAAGCCAGCCTTTTTTAGCCGCTTGCAGAGCCACTCATACATCGCGATCTGTTCTTCTTCTCCAGGACACTCCTTCGCAAATAAATCAATTTTCTTTGTATCATACGATAGGAAATAAAATGACGCGTGGGTCGGCTTATATTGTAAAATAGTTTCAACTTCTTCTTTAAATGAATCCAAAGTCTGCCCGGGCAAACCCATGATGAAATCCACGCCGAAATGTTTCACCCGCGCTTTTTTGAAAACCTCCAACGCGCGGAAGATCATCTTTGCATCATGCGGTCGTGCAATCCGCCATAATGTCTTTTTATTAAGACTCTGTATCCCAAGGGAAAACCGGGTCACGCCAGCGCCCCGCCACACACGAACACGCTCGCTATCGACGCTCTCAGGATTACATTCAATCGTGATCTCGCAATCACGTTTCACTAGAAACGCTCTCCCAATTTCTTGTACTATTTTTTTGATCAACTTCGGGTCGACCAGACTAGGTGTCCCCCCGCCAAAATAAATCGTCTTAATCTCGCGACCTTCATATGCAGTACTCCGCTCACGTATTTCACGCACCAGCGCCTCCACATATTCCGGAATCTTCTTCTGCTTATTCGCGAATGTCAAAAAATTGCAGTACAGGCAGATCGTCTTACAGAAGGGGATATGGATATATAATGAAAGGTCTTTCATGAATGCTTCTTCCTATGATGCTCTTCTTCCATGGCTCGGAGTTCCTCCTCGCCATACCCCAAACAGTGCCCAATCTCATGCCACACCACGTCCCGAACCAAATCTTGTAACGAATCCATATTATGCGCCAAATCCTCAATCGACTGTTTAAAAAACGAAATTTTATCCGGCGGAGTCTCTAAATTGTCTACCCCCCACGCCGTCCTGGGAACCCCCTGATACAGGCCAAGAAGTACCTCTCCACGTTTAATCTCAACCTCTCCGGTACCTCCTTTTCTTGGCACTTCTTCGATAACAAACGACACATTCGTAAGTGACGCCCTGAACTCTTCCGGTACGGCCGCGATTGTATCCTGAACCAGTTTTTCGAAGTGAGAGAGAGGGATTTGCATAGGATGAAGCTAAGGGATTTGCCCCTAGTATACATGATCTGATACCATGCCCGCGATATGAACATTGCCCTTCTTCTTTCCGGTGGAGTGGATAGCTCCGTTGCGTTGCGCCTGCTCCTCAAACAGGGCCACACGGTCACGGCCTTCTATCTCAAAATTTGGCTTGAAGACGAGCTCGCTTTCTTGGGCGAATGCCCGTGGGAAGAGGATCTTCGATACGCTCGCGCTGTTTGCGAACAAGCAGGCACGCCACTTGAAATTCTTTCCATGCAAAAGGAGTATTTTGAAAAAGTCGTTTCCTATACGATTGATGAAGTGAAGAAAGGCCGCACGCCGAACCCGGATATCATGTGCAATAATCAGGTAAAGTTCGGACTCTTTATTGATAAAATTCAGAGTCAATTTGGCCCCAATCACTTCGATAAAGTCGCATCGGGTCATTACGCACAGCTTGTACAAAAAAATAGTACAAACTACCTGAAACGTTCACCGGATCCCATAAAGGACCAGACCTATTTTCTCGCACGTCTCTCGCAAAAACAGCTCAGTAAAATTATTTTTCCCATAGGGCATCTCCACAAATCAGAAGTCCGCGCGCTCGCAGAAAAGTATAATCTCCCGAATAAAGATCGCAAAGACAGTCAGGGGATATGTTTCCTTGGAAAGTTTAAATATAATGAGTTTCTCAATCACTACCTTGGTGAGAAAAAAGGAGATCTGATTGAATTTGAAACAAACAAAAAACTCGGCGAACATAACGGATTTTGGTACTTCACGATCGGTCAGCGCAGCGGAATAATGCTTTCTGGTGGACCTTGGTTCGTGGTGAAGAAAGATATGAATGCCAATATAATCTTCATTTCTAAAGTGTATTATGAGCCAGACAAATCACGCAATGTATTTACAATAACTGATTTTAACTGGTTTGACGGTCTTGCTCCGGTCGCAAAGAGCTTCGAAGATGGCTTCGGCGTCAAAATGCGTCATGGTGAGAGAATCTATTGTGCCACGCTCGAACCAGCAGACGATGCACACACGCAAGTCCACATCGACGGTTCCGATCAAGGCATCGCGCCCGGTCAGTTCGCGGTTTTTTATCATGATGATATGTGTCTCGGATCGGGCGTAATTATAGATAACTAAGGCACCGTCTGTGAGTAGTATTACTACCTATATCCGTTTTGCTATCTTTTTGCTATACATTTTGATACACCCTCACAAGGATCCCCCGACTAGAGAACTCCTTCACGTGATGCTCTTGAATAACTTCCGGCAACGGAGGATAATCCGCCATGGTATTACTTTTACAATCTTCATATGACTTTTCTCGTACTTCTTCTTATCGTCGCTGCAGTTTTTTATGCTATGTATGTTGGTCTTATCCACAAGCAAAACGCCGCCAAAGAGTCTTTTTCCGGTATTGATGTTCAGCTTAAGAAGCGACATGATTTGATTCCAAATGTACTCACGATCGCACAGAAGTTCATGGATCACGAGAAGTCGTTGCTCACAGAGATTACCGCACTCAGGACGCAGGCGGAGAATCCAGTGAATCCGGCAGATGCGGAAACTCTCAAACAGAAGTTTGCCGCAGAAGCGCAGCTCGATAGCAAGATGAAGTCACTCTTCGTTGCCGTAGAGAATTATCCGGATCTCAAGTCCGACACAGTAATGGTACAGGCACAGCAGACTTACAATGAGGTCGAGGAGCATATTTCAGCTGCTCGAAGATTTTACAACTCTGCCGTTACGGAGCTAAACAATGCCGTAAAGGTTTTTCCAGGAAGTGTCATTGCTGGCATGCTCGCTATCAAGGAAATGCCGTATTTCGAGGCAACAGAGGCGGATCGAAAGGAGGTAAATGCTGCTGATATTCTCAAGTAATTATGGAAATATCTACTTTTGTTGAACGAGCATCTTACGAAGAAGGTTTTGCAGACTTTTTCGAGAAAAGCATAAAGGGCCATCTTCAGAAGGCTGAGGAGGGTCGCATCACACTTCTAGAGGAATATAAACATCGTAAAACGGTAGGTTATCCCATATTTATTCCAATCATTCTCTTGGCGGGAGCAATGACGCTTTATCTGGATCCTCAGTTTGGAATATTCGCCGGAATTGGGCTTGGTGGGCTTCTGTATCATTGGATTCAGGGTCCTGTGCACAAGTATCGTTCCAGCGTGAAGGAAGGAATAATAGCTCAAATAGTGACGTTTTTTGGAGAGCTAACATTTTCTGAGTCAAAAAAAATTAATAGTCAGATTTTAGAGAATAGCGGGATTACGCCGAGCTATGAAACCTACAACGGAGGCGATGATATTAGTGGAGTTTACGATGGAGTACCGATGGAGATGTGTGAAGTTGAATTAAAGCAAAAGAATAGCAAGGATAGGGAATTTACCGTTTTTCGCGGCGAAATGTTTCATGTGAAGCTCAGGAAAAACTTTACCGGAAAAACACTCGTAAAAACTGACAAAGGAATGTTTGGAAATGCTCTTGGGGGAATGTTTGGCAAACTCGAGAGAGTAAAATTAGAAGATCCGAAGTTTGAAGATATATTTGAAGTCTACAGCAGTGATCAAGTCGAGGCGCGTTATCTCCTCACGACGGCCTTTATGGAGCGCCTTCTTGCCTTACGTGATATTTTCAAAGGAACGATTCAGTGCGAGTTCAGTAATGATTATTTGTTTATAACATTGGCAACGTCTCGCGATTTATTCGAGGCCGGTCCGATAGAAAAATCATGTCTTGATACGGAGGATATTCACACATTTCTCGCGCAAATGGATTCTATTTTTCAAGTGATTGAAGTGTTGAAACTCAATAAATATACTGGTCTTTAAGTCGTCATGTCTCTATACTCGAGACATATGAAAAGTGCTATTGGAATTATCGGTCTCGGCGTGATGGGCGCAAGTCTTGCGCAGAATTTTGCGAATAAAAAGATACAGGTGAGCGCCTACAATCATCACAAGGACAAGGTCGATGCATTAGTGAAAAAGGCGAACTCTCCCTATCTTGTGGGACATGATATTCTCAAAAAATTTGTCACGTCTCTCGAGGCTCCTCGAAAGATAGTTCTCATGGTTCCAGCAGGAGATCCGGTAGATGAAACGATTAAAAATCTCAGGCCACTGCTTTCAAAAGGTGACATAATTACCGATGGTGGAAATTCATTTTTCCGCGACACATTGAGAAGAACAGAAGAGTTGAACAAAAAAAGTATACATTTCGTGGGGATGGGAATTTCCGGAGGAGAAAAAGGCGCGCTAGAGGGTCCATGCATCATGCCAGGAACATCGAAAGCAGTTTGGAAATCCCTCAAACCATTATTAGAAAAAATTGCCGCAAAAGATTTTTCCGAAAAACCGTGCGTCGTAAATGTTGGCGCATCAGGTGCCGGCCACTACGTAAAAATGGTTCACAACGGAATTGAATATGCACTTATGCAACTCATCGCAGAGAGCTATGGACTTTTGAAGGGCCTCTACGGTCTCTCGAATGATAATATTGCAACGGTGTTTGAGTCTTTCAACGACACTCGTCTCGGATCGTATTTGATGGAAATTTCCGTTACGGTATTTCAGAAAAAAGAGGGAACGAAAGGATTGATTGATCTCATTCTCGATGTCTCGGGAAACAAGGGAACAGGAAAATGGACATCGCAAGAAGCGCTAGAGTTAGGCATAGCGCTGCCAATTATCACAGAGTCGCTTTTCGCTCGATATGTTTCTTCGGAGAAAAATCTTCGTGTTTTACTTGGAAAAAAAATAAATAAATCCTCAAAGAGCGAATCTGCTGATCTGCCCCCAAGGGACTATTCTGCTGAATTGCCCCCAAGGGACTATTCTACTGAACTGCCTCCACTAACCGTCTTCCTTGAAATGCTCGAGAGTGCACTCTATGGTGCTTTTCTCCTCGCATATGCCGAAGGATTCATGATGCTTGATCGAGCAAACACCGCCTACAAGTTCGATCTCGACTTCCGAGAAGTGGCCAGAATTTGGCAGGGTGGCTGCATCATTCGCGCGAAAATGTTGAAGGATATTGCAAAGGCACTACCGAGGAAATCAGGCATGCTTCTGACGGATAAAAAATATCTCAAGGAAATAATTTCCTGCATGGAATCACTCAAAAACATCACGATCACCGGCGCTATTACCGAAACACCTACGGCAGCTTTTTCCGCAGCCCTAAACGGTTTTTACGGTATGACTTCCACACAACTTCCTTCGAATTTGATTCAAGGTCTGCGCGATCTCTTCGGAGCACACACCTACCAACGAGTTGATAAGAAAGGAATATTTCACACACAGTGGGAATAAAATACCTATACTATGGCTGATACTTTAAAAAACGGAAAACGGGAGAGCGCCTACGGCGTGCCATTCCAAATAGCACAGCACGACTTCACGCTGATCATTTTTGGCGCATCCGGCTCACTTGCGAAATTAAAGATATTTCCGTCTCTCTATCAGTTACAGCTCGAAAAGCGCTTACCGGTGGACTTTCGTATCGTGGGTTATGCCCGAACGGAAATGTCAGAAAAAGAGTTCCATGAAGAATTTTCCAAATCAGTACGAGAGAAATTCAAAGATATGACCGACGAGAAAATTCTCGCGAAGGTTTTGAAAAATGTTTCGTATGTATCAGGTCAGTACGACTCTGAGTCGGATTTCACGCGTCTCAAGGAGCATTTAGCTGCAGTAGAGGGAAAAGGAAAGTTCATGCGTCTGGCATACTTTTCTACCCCGCCATCGGTATTCGAGGCGGTGATTACGCAGCTAGGAAAGGTAAATTTCAATACACAGGCCTCCAAGCTTCGCCTCATCATTGAAAAGCCATTTGGGTATGACCTCAAGTCCGCCAAGAATTTGGAAAAAGTATTACTCGAGCACTTTGATGAATCGCAGCTATTTCTTCTGGATCATTATTTGGGAAAAGAAGCGGTATTTAATCTTCTCTCTCTTCGCTACGCCAACCCAATTCTTACAACATTGATTCAGGGCCAATATGTACGCAATATCCAAATCAATGGATTGGAAAATCTCGGCACGGAAGGCCGCGCAAATTACTTCGAGCACGTGGGATCGCTCCGAGACATGGTGCAGTCACATCTCTTCCAAATTCTGGCCTTCCTCACGATGGACCTTCCGGAAAAAATTACCTCCGAAACAATTCACCGCGGAAAGCGAAACCTCATAGAATCGTTAGTGCTCAAGGACAAAAATGCGTCAGTCATTCGTGGTCAATACGAGGGATATAGAAAAGAAAAAGGGGTAGATCCGAAGTCGGATACAGAAACGTTCGCCGCACTACGCATATTTATTGACGAAATGCGTTGGCATAATGTGCCGGTTTACCTCCGCACGGGAAAGAAAATGAAAAACCAACTCACGAGCGTCGTGATCGAGTTTAAGCCACAGGCGCTACAGAAGCTTCATCAAAATCTTGAACCAAATAAACTAATCATCCAACTTCAGCCGAATGAGAAGATTGAATTTAGTCTTTTGACGAAGATGGGCGGTTCAGAGGTAGATTTTACTCCGCTCAATACGGGTCGGCCGATTTATTGTAGTGGCGACTGTCTCGATGAGCACGGTCGACTTTTGATTGAGGCGATCAAGGGCGACAAGATGCTATTTCTCGACTTTCCGGAAATTTACGCCTCATGGGGATTTGTAGATAAAATTATTGAATCTTTCGAAGAAAATGAGATTCCACTCGTGCACTACAAGGCTGGAACATACGGTCCAAAAGAATCGTACGAGATGCTCGAAAGTCATAATCATAAGTGGCACGAGGTAGATTAATTTTTTCTAAAAATGCAACATCCAATGATTGAAGCTATTGTTCACGCAAAAGACGAGCACGAATTTCTGGAAAAAGCTTCTATACATCTTCTGAATACAATTCATGAAATTCTCTCAACGCAGCAATTTTGTCGACTTGGACTCTCCGGGGGATCAACCCCAAAAAAGCTCTACCATAGACTCTCAGAAATGCATATCCCTTGGGAAAGAATGATTCTCATTATTCTTGATGAACGAAATGTCCCGCTCACTGATTCGCACAGTAATTATGGAATGATTCGCGATGAACTTCTCAACGCAATAAAAATTTCCCCAGAGCAGGTTATATTTTTTAATACCACATTAGGATACGACTCAGCCGTCCTCTCTGCCGAGCAAAAACTTATTCACCTCAAAAAAGAACGAACACCCCTCTTCGATCTCCTCATCCTCGGAGCCGGCCCCGACGGACACATCGCCGGCATATTCCCAGACTCTCCGCAACCACAAAAAGGCTTTCTCACGATGAAAACGCATACAGATACTTACGATGTCAGCGAGCGAATGACGGTCACAATGGAAGCGCTTACGTCCTGTACTTCAGCGATACTTCTCGTCTCGGGCCACGAAAAAGCGCATATATTCCACAAAATTGAGCAAGGTGATATATCTACACCAGTAGGAATATGTATAGAAAAAGTATCAACCACTATTATTCGTCAGGACTAAATTTTTTATACTCAGGTAAAGGTATAATGTTCCAAGTGAGTATATCCAAATGTACAGCAGCAGGATAGTAAAATGGAAAATACTTGAATATACACGGTGGATATGATACAGTAGAGACACTTTCGGGGAAACCCGCGCCCCATCTTGGAAACAGGATGGGGAACTTTTTTATTGATATAGCCTAAAGAAGTCCTCCTTCAGCTTGCTAAAATCAACCCTACTCAATTGTCCCATTCTGGAATGAAGCCTTCTGTCATCTATGGTTCGAATTTGATGAATACATCCAGTTTTTACAAGAGATGAGGGTGAAAAATTCACATACCAAGTACCTTTTCTAATCTGGGAAGTAGTCGGTACTACCAAGTAAAAATTCTTGCTCAATTTCTTTAAAATAATCACAGGTCGAGTATGTAGCGTACTCTTACCGTTAATTTCAAAGCCAATATTCTTGCCCAAGCTCGCCCACCAAATTTCACTTTCCTTGACTAAATGAGGCTGGAGATTTTGATAATGTAATTTTTCTTTTAAATCCATCCACTCTTCAAATTGTTTATCCATAGAGGTGTACACAAGAAATATATCCCATGATAGCACCCCAACATTACAAATTTCTGAATTATTCTTGAATTTTTTATGAACAAAAAATTACACCTTTCCCTTCGCCAACTTCTCCGCCTCTTTTACGATATCCTTCACACCCAATCCCGCCTCCTCGTACAACTCGTCGGCGGTCCCACTCAACTGATATGCCCTCACGCCCATGGTCATAAGCGGGACGTCCACACTCTCGTCTTTCAGCGCGGCCGTCACCAGCATTCCCAATCCAATCTGCGGTTCATGATCCTCAACAGTCAAAACGGCACCAGTCTTCTTCGCGCTCCATGCTACCGTCTCACCATCAAACGGCTTCAATGAGCTGACAACCACGATTTCCACATCTACGCTACCGGCGAGCGCCTCACGCACGGCAAGTGCTCGAGCGACCATCGGTCCTGTGGCCACAATCGTCACATCTTTACCAGTTCTTAAAACATCCGCCTTCCCAATCTTAAACTCATATGTTCCTCCAAAAAAAGCACTGCCATCCTCCGCGGCAATAACAGGCAACTTCGAACGGCCCATGCGTACATACACATTTCCGTACACACCCGCAACGCGGCGAATAATTCGATCGCACTGATTCGCATCAGCCGGCTCAAAAATTGATGTATGGAAGAGCCCAAGGAATGAACTGATGTCGTCAATGGCTTGATGCGTTGGTCCATCTTCACCTACTGACAAACCGCAGTGGGTGGCCACCATTTTAACATTCGTCTCATTAATATCATTTACTCGCGCCTGATCCTTCGCGCGACTCGTCATGAACGCGCCAAATGTTGAACAGAAGGGGATAAATCCACGTAAACTTAAGCCCCCGGCCGCGCTCACCATATGTTGCTCGGCGATGCCGCACTCAATATGTCGCTCAGGGAAGGCCTTCTTGACGCCATCGGTTTTTACCGACCCGGCGAGATCCGCGGTCAAGGCCACAACCGAAGTATTCAAACCAGCCATATCAGTCAACGCATTTCCATAAGCACCGCGACAATCGAACATTTCTTTTCCAACGGCATATTCTTTCGGAATACCAGCATTAAATCCTTCAATCGCTGACCCATTTTTGACAAAATCATAACTAAAAATTTTGTCATGTAACGCGCCGACACCAGTAGGTGTTGTACCCGTTCCCGTTTCTTTTTCAAAACTTTTCAAAAACTCGCTAATCACCTTCTTCTCGACTTCGCTCACCACTAATTCCTCCAGCGCCTTCTCGGTCAACTCCTTATTCGTTGTATTTCCATGCCAACTCGATTTTCCCGCATCGGCTTCTAGCTCCATGAAGCTCACGCCCTTGCCCATGATAGTATTGGCCAACAAACATACCGGCTTACCTCGTTCTCCACTTGCGCCATCAATGCCTGACATCATCTGCATGGCCTTCGCTTTCGATAAGGCGTTCCACATCGCCTGATAATCGTGTCCATCCACTTCGATCACTTCCCATCCCGCCGCACGGTAATGTCCGACAATATTGGTCGGCATAATATCTTCTAATGACGCGCTAAGTTGTAATTTATTATAATCAATAAAAAGCACTAAGTTAGAAAGTGCATACTTACTGGCAAAATTCATCATCTCATACGCCTGTCCTTCCTGCTGCTCACCGTCGCCCATCAGTAAATACACCGACTCCGGAGATTTTTTTAAATGATTTCCAAGGGCAAAAGCGCTCGCTACGCTCGCGCCAATCCCCAGTGGTCCCGTAGAATAATGTACACCACGGACTTTTCGATTCACGTGCCCCTCAAAAACATCAGATGGCTTTCGGAAAAGCGTAATAGCTCGTTCTTTGTCCACGACGCCCAACTCTCCTAAGATCGCATACACGGCAGGGGAGACATGTCCGTTAGATACAACAACCGGCTCATTTGAGCCGCTAATGACAAAAGCATACAGCAAAGACAAATAATCAATAACCGACAAAGACCCACCCGGATGGCCGGACTGAGCATTCGAAGTCATCTGAATAATAGAACGACGACACGACTTGCTGAGGATTTGGAGGAAGGAAATTTGTTCTTCGCTAAGCGATTCACCTAAATTTGGAATATTCATGGGCAGACTATATAGATTCTAATGCGAACCAAGCAACATCTTTTTTGTTAAGACTTTTCCAAGTTCAACGCCCGGCTGATTATAGGCATCAATGGAATACATCTCTCCGAGAAAAGCGATACTACCCTCTAGCATCACAAAAAGCTCACCTAAACTCTCTTCCGAAATACGATCTAAAACGATATTCGCCGTAGGTCGATCATAGTGCGTAAGCGCCTCCTGCGTTGCGCGCTGTTCGGTATGCATCAAATCTGCAAAAGAAACACCACTTAGAAATGAAAACGGACGCTCATTCGCGCCAACTTTCGGAATAGCAATCTTCGATCGAAATGTTTCTGTCTCAAGAAAAAGAATGAATTTATCATAAGGACCCTCGTTATAGAGTTGCGCTTGAGAATGTTGGTCGGTGACGCCGAGGGCTTTGATAGGCGTTAATCCGGCATGTACCATTTTCCCGTCGCGATTAACAGCTTTGCCAATGCTTTCCGCCAAGAGTTGTCGGTACCAATCGGCAACAGAATATAACGCCGAAGAATACGCCATCATGACAGTGCTGGTAACTCCATATCTTTGTTGTAATAAATACTGTGTCCGAGCCAGCTGATACGCCGAATTATCCACAGCCTTCACAGTTAAAAACGAATCTGCCCCCTTGCTCGCGCCCTTCAGTAACTTCACGATATCAATGCCGATAAGCGCTGCCGGAAGCAATCCAACCGCCGTCAAAACAGAAAATCGACCACCGACATTATTCGGGATAGGAAAATTAACAAACTCCTCGCGCCGCGCTTCTTCTCTTAGGCTCCAGCAGGAGTCTCCCTTGGGGGAGAATCCCTTCTCAAGATCAGTCACCATAACAAAATGCTTCTTGAACGCCCCCGCCTTTACAGCCTTCTTCATCTTCTTCTTGTAATAAAGGTACTGCGCCACAGTTTCCGGTGTCGTTCCCGACTTACTGATAACCACGAAAAGCGTTTTCGGGTAGTCAAGAATGGAATCCAAATCAGCAATAAGCTCCGGATCGATATTGTCGAGCACATGGAGCTGCGGGCCACCTCTTTTTTTCGAAGGAATTTGATTCCATGACAGCGGTTTTAGCGCTTGCATGAGGGCAGTAACTCCAAGCGCCGATCCTCCAATGCCGAGCACAACCACGTGTTCAAATTTTCCACGGACACTTTTCGCATAAGCCAATATCTCCTTCGTAAGGCTCGAAGGACGAGCAATCTCCAGAAATCCCTGGCCGCGACCATGGACATCATGAATAAGCCCAAGCAGAAGCGTATCAGAAGCCAGAATTTCCCTCTTTTTCAAGCCATGGGCCTTAAGAATATCAAGATGTTCAGCAGAAAAATGTACCATTGTGAAAGATCATTTTTTAGGAGATTTCCGCGCCGCTATCGCCGTAATTCCAGCTCCATTACTGGAAGCTTTGTTCCAGTCCGCTAAGAATTTTTGGATTCCAATATCAGTAAGCGGATGCTGAAAAAGCTTCATAAATAGAGCATAGGGAACGGTGCAAATATGAGCACCCAGCATAGCCGCCTCGGTAACATGTCGAGGGTGTCGAACGCTGGCGACGATTATTTCGGTCTTAAACTCATACTCTCTATATATATCGGTGATTTCTTCAATAAGCGTCATGCCATCCTGGCCGGCATCATCCAGTCTTCCAATAAATGGACTTACAAATGTTGCTCCGGCTTTGGCAGCCAGCAGCGCCTGATTCGCAGAAAATACGAGGGTGATATTAATCTTTATCCCTTTTGAACGTAAATAACGGCAAGCTTTCAGGCCGTTTGGCGTCATCGGCAGCTTTACGCAGATATTTTTCGCCCATTTGCTATACGCCAAGCCCTCCTTGATCATTCCATCATAATCTAAAGAAATAACTTCGGCACTAACAGGTCCATTTACCAGCTTTGCGATAGCTTTAACGCGCGACTCAAAATCAACACCTTCCAGTGCGACGAGCGTAGGATTGGTAGTGACTCCATCTAAAAGGCCAAGGGAAGCCGCATCGGAAATCTCTTGAATGTTGGCGGTATCGAGGAATAGCTTCATAAGCAAAATATACCCTGAATCAAAGCAGGATTCCACTCAAAATAGGAAATGAATAGCTTAGGCTGTAGCTCGAGCCAAAAGTGACTTCTTTCGAGCGGCATTGTTCTTGTGGATGATGTTCTTCTTCATAGCCGTGTCGATGACAGAAAAGGCCTTTGGAAGCATCGCAAGAGCTGTTGCCTTGTCGGATTCCTTGGCAGCCTTCAGCACGTCTTTGACGGCCTTCTTGAGGTCTGCGCGAGTCTGGTAGTTGCGCACTTTAGCCTTGAGAGACTGACGCATGGACTTCTTGGAAGCTGAAAGATTAGGCATAAGAGATTCGTTTTTCAAAAATAAAGCAGACCAAATATAGTGATGGGAAGGCTTGCTGTCAAATATATTTGTATATAACACCGCAAGTTCAGGAAAAATTCAACAATTATTCATGAAAATGTCATGGTTTTGTTACTTTTGTAGTGTACAACAGGTATAGACACGCATGGCTGAGGAAAAAAAGTTCAACAAAGTATTGACAAGAGTATAAAAGACAGTATAGAATCATCACCTTGCATCATTAATTTCTTAATCTTATACACATGCAAAACGGAAACATACGTAGATTGGCGACGAAAATTCTTTCATCGCTCGTGGCTCTCACTCTGGTTCTTCAGCCGCTCGCTGCGAGTGCTGATGCAACTGACGCCTACTCATGGCTCAATGCCATCAGCGGATCGTCATCGTCGACATCGAGTATCCCGCAGTATCCTAATGTCTCAAGCGTTACTTCTTCGAAGTTGCGAGTGGTAGCTCCGGATACCGCGACGATTTCTTATACGTTGGACGCGTATGCGAGTAATCTTCAGGTCAATGTCTATCAAAATAATTCAACCTACCCGGTTGCGACACTTTATGATGCTTTCCAGAATCCAGGATCATACACAGCTAACTGGAATGTAACGGCAGGTACGGCACTCGGTACGTACAAGGTTGAAGTAAAGGCAACAAACGCACTTGGTGTTATCGCAGTAAATTCAACCGTAGTATTTGTAGTACCAAGCGCGTCGAAGTCTCCATCTCTTACGAACGTAACCGTTACTCCAGCCGTATTTTCACAGGGGCAATTCGCGATGATATCGTTTGCGACGGATGTATCCGCTCTCGTAACGGTCAACGTAATGCCTGTCGGATATACAGCCACGACAGAACCGGTGTATTCTCAGGATGTCGTTATGACAGGAGCTTCTTCAAAATCAATTTCATGGTACGGAACCGATAAGAACGGCGCATTGGTATCCATTGCTGATTACGTCGTATTAATAGCAGCTCACAATGACAAGGGAAGTGTTTTTGCACCGGAAAAGCCGGTACGATTTGGCGGTCAGGGATATACTCCACCCCTCACCCTTCCAGGCGTCTCAATTTTCGACGCTTCACCAAATCCATTCGACTCGGTACAGCAGAGTCTCACGCTCAAGTTTAATCTCGATGCGCAGGCAACGATCAATGTCAGCGTAAAGAATCAGAGTGGTAACACGGTGTATACAAATACGATGGCTATGAGCTCTACACAGATTGGATACAACCAATTTATGTACGGCGGACAAGTGACAACAGCTGCCGATCAGGGTCAAGTGGCTCCATATGCCAAAAACGGACAGTATACTATTACACTCACCGCTACGAATACGGCAGGAACATCGGCTGATTCTCGCACATTCACGGTTATTAATAATCCTGGACAGGTCATCCAGTCCGTAGCAACCATCTCCGGTACGTCATTCACTCCAAACCCATTCAGCGTTAAGAATCAAAACGCAACGGTCAGCTACACACTTTCAGCAAATGCAATCACGGAATTCAACGTCTTCAGCAATGGTGGTCTTGTATATACCACAGGAAAAGTAAGCAAGAGTGCCGGTTATAAC
>CALREA010000032.1 GCA_943355055.1 Candidatus Peribacteria bacterium
TAGACGTTCGGCACGGAAGTTTGCATGTAGCCGTTGGTCAGAACGCGAGCGTTAGCGAGCGTTCCTGATCCCGTTCCCTCCCTCTTTTCAACCTCAATTCCGCAACTCCCCCAATCGCACACATCCGTATTCAACGATCTACCCGCAGCTGTAAGCGCGTAATCGACCATCACTTCTTCGCGAACTCCGCCCTCATGTTCCATCACTACCTTCACGCCTTCACCGCTTTCTTCCATCGAAACTACGCTTGTTTTCACATGCACTTTCGTATCCCCGCGAGTCACTAATTTCAAAAACTCCGCGCTTACGTCGACATCTTCTCTACTCAATAATCTCTCCCCCATCTCAACCAAAATAACAGAAGTTCCGATATTGGAAAAAAAACTCGCCATCTCGCAACCGATCGTTCCTCCACCGGTGATGAGCAGTGATTTTGGCTGCTGTTCGAGCTGAAATACTTCTCGATTCGTCAAAATTCTGCCTCCGATTTTCACACCGTCAGGCACACGCGCATTCGACCCGGTTGCCAGAATAACATGCTTCGCTTTCAGAGCGACCTCGCCTCCTTCTACCAAATTCACCCGTACATCGTTCGCCCCCACCAGCCTCCCCCTCCCCATAATTACCGTCACCCCCACGCTTTTCAATGATGTTTCCAATCCACGATGTAGCATGCCGACTAATTTTTTTCGTCGTTCCGTTAATTTCGCAAAATTAAATTTCACTCCACCATCAGCCACCACGCCGCAACTATCACCTGTTTTTACCATCGTTTGATACAGGTGCGCGCTATGCAAATAAATTTTCGAAGGAATACATCCCCAATGGAGACACTCTCCGCCAACCAGACCCGACTCGACCAATGCAACCTTGGCTCCCTTGGATGCTAATATACGAGCCGCCTCGCATCCGCCCGGACCCGAACCTATGATAACAACATCAAATGATAGATTTTCCATGCGTAAACTATAGCACGAAACATCCATCTCAGGTACTATAAAAGCAATGCTTACCTACACCGAATTCGCCCTCGCCACTCTGAAAAAAGAAGGCTACAAAATCACCGGCCCCCGCATGGCCGTTATCGAAGTTTTGGCTAAGACAAGCCGTTCTCTCTCGCCATACAAGATCTCGGAGATCGCCCTTCAGAAACATCAAATCAATCTCGATACCGTAACCGTTTACCGCATTATTCAGGTGATGGAGAAGCTCGAACTCGTCCACAAAGTTCACGGCGTCGAGGGGTATATTCGTTGTGAGGTAAAAAAAGAAGAAAACGATTGTCATCACTCTTTTATCTGCCGAAAGTGTAAAAAAATCCAAGAATTTTCCGGCGAAAATCTCGATACGTTCATCAAGCAAATAGAAAAACTCCACCGTTTCAAAGTCGAGAAACACCAGTTGGAACTGAGCGGGTTGTGCAAGAAGTGCAAGTAGTCTCTTGGAGCAAAATCTCGTGAAAGTTAGGAAATATTCTTGCACGTGCCAGCTTTTTATTCTAGAATAGGTACGTTTATCCATACCTTTTATGAAATAAATGACTTCCTCAAAGGAGACTCCTGCTGGAGCTTGGACGTCCAGACTGCCACAGTGTTTCACAAAAAAAGATCTTATCTCACGGTTTCATCTAACCCCAATCGCCGCGATAGGTCGAATCAAGCGCGCCCTCAAAAGTAAAAAACTGCTTCTTCTCAAAAAGGGTGTCTATATGGCAACCACTTTCTACCTCCAAGAATCTGACAAAACAAAACTCACCGAATACATCGCCTCGCAACTCTACCAACCCTCCTATATCAGCCTGGAATATGTATTGGAAAAACATCACCTTTTATTTCCAAAAGACGTGAACTCTGCCGTCACCTCCCTCACCACCAAAACCAACCGCGCCTTCACAAATTTTTCAGGAACATTTGCATATTCAAACATCAAACCATCAATCTACTTCGGCTACGAAAAAGCTACATTTCACAAAGACACCTACCATATCGCCACCAAGGCGAAGGCCCTATTTGACTACCTCTACCTGAACTCCAACCTCAACTACCGCAATCAAAAATACCTCCATCATCAGCTCTTTAATGAGCAATCCATTCAATGGCACAACTTCTCTGAAGACGATTTCGAACAGTTTGAAACATATGTCTGGAAATCAAACTCCAAAAAAATGATGACCATCAGAGAAGTGATAGACCGGTATTTCCAAGGGAAAAAGTTTGATCGATGGGCAAAGAGTATTTTAGCCTGACAGAACTGAGCGAACTTTGCGGGAAATGCAAATAAATTATTCCTCCGACATATCCGGAAACGTCCTCACCTTCATCTCGCCCCCATTTACTCGAATCGTTTGTTGAATAATATCTTCCATCGATTCACGGAGGATAATGCAGCCCATGCTTCCGTATCGTCCCGGCACACGAAACATCGCATCCTCACGGCCAAAAGGATGAATGCCATACGGCGTGCTTATTTCATTCCCATCGCTATCCACCTTGTATAGTCGAATAAATCTTCCGGACTTCCCGAACGTCCATCGATCTTTTTTGATGACCGTTTCACGCACGATCCACTCGGCGGCAGGAGTCGCGGCATAGTATCGTCGTCCGATATAGCGCACCACCCGTCGCACACCCGTTACCACTTCGAACTCCACCGATTCGCCATTGGTATGGATGAGTCGACCCATATTTGTCTCTACATTCACTTCGAACTTATCACCCGGCATCGGCGTCCATTCCCGAATGTCATTACTCAAATAACTCGACGGCGTAAAAAGAGCATCACTCGCAACAGAGGGCAGCAGCTCGATGTGTTGGTACAGGGCATCAAAATCAGTCGTCTGCTGAGCGCTCACCACCCCGCCTGTCGCGCTGAGCGTCAGGAAGGCCACCAGGGCCACCAGAGCGAGTCGAATCGGATGTTGTTGCTTCACGGGCGGCGGTATGAGGCGCAGCAGCACCGTTCGTGATGATAGAGATGGTCTTCTTCTGGAGGATACGGTAGTCTTAGCTTTGGTTACTAGTTTTTTCGTTCTCATAAAGCTGAAAAATAATAAATACTTCAAATCCAACCAAACAGCGCAGGAGATGAAGCATACCGTATTGAAAAAATATGTCAATACTCACGGCGACACGACAAAGCTGATAACTTTACTAGCAGGTCAACTCAAAGCTGAGGTCATGCCCAAGTCACTTCTGTTATTCTAACAAGACATACGAAAATGATACAAAAATGATACATTTTTGATACCAAATTGATATCACCTCTACAAAAAACAAAGCCTTGAGGATTCCTATCCCAATCATTCGTTCATCAACCTCTATTCAATCGTCAATACATTTTGAATTGTTCCAAGCGTTTTATCGCCTACCGCCGTATCAAAGTAACTGATTCCATATTTTCCGGGTATAGCGGTATCGGCCACGGTTACTTTTGCGGTAGCGGTATTGCCATCTTCCAGAATGACCAAATCATCGAAGGTTGCGGCCGCGCCGGCTGGAATAGTGAGCATAATGGCCGTACCGGTAAAGGTAAACGCCGTATTGGATGATGTAAGAGTCATAGAAGATAAATTACTCCCCTTGAAGACAATGGTTGTGACTCCTCCGGGTTTCACCGCAGGGACAGTGGAAGTGATGGTCTTTATAGAAACGGGTTTAGTTTCAGCCGCAGGCTCATCCGCAGGTTTTTCGGCGCTTGCATCGTCTTTTGAAGTATCTTCTGCCTTAGAATCACCTTCTGCTTCAGCAGGAGGAGTGTCGGCAGGTTTTGCCTCGCCGGTTACGACCGGCGCGGCTTCTCCGCTCAAAGGGGCCTCACCACCATCCACAAAACTTCCTTTCGCTCCACCGCCATCACTGAACACAAAATAAGCCATGGCTCCAAGCACCATAACGACCAGCAAAATAACCAGCGTCTTTTTACGGGAAGCAGGAGGTGGGGGTGGTGTCTGAAATACGGGAGCAACGGGCGGTAATTGATTTTCCATGATCTTTTAATGTTAAAAAGATGGAATAAATGGCGGAATCGACGGGACTCGAACCCGCGACCTCCACAGTGACAGTGTGGCGCTCTAACCAGCTGAGCTACGACTCCATTTGCACAAAAGCCCACCTATCATAGGGGCAACCCGACCCGATGACAAGACCTAAATTTGCAAAATATGAATTGATGCGCTAGGATAAGGCCTATTGTAACTATTCTTTAAACATTTTTATGACAAATGCTACATCGGATACCTTCTCATCAGTAGACAATCAAAACGTTATTCTCAAATTGATAGAATGTGATCCCGAAACATTGCATATGTTGCGGCAAGATTCCGTCACGAAGGGCGAGATAATGCAGGACGAATCAAGTATGCATATGCTTCGCCGGACGCTTATGACGGCTCTTCTTGAGAAAAATCAGCTACTTGCTAACGGAATCAGGGAAATTTTCGGGTTGAGTTTTTTACAACTCATAAACGGAGAATTCAAAATGGGTCAACAATGGTTTAAGATAGTCATCGATAAGATGAAAAATGAACCGGAGACTTTTGGCGAATTCCAGAGAAAATGGGAAATCCCGGACGCGAGCATCAAGTATTTCGGGCTCAAACACCTTGAAGACGATGTACCACGACAGGAAAAAGAAATGATAATGAAGCTGACAGGCATTACCGAAGAAGAAGTCACGGCACAGAAGGAAGAAGTGAGGAGAAAGATGGGTATCAATGAGGGAAGAAGTGCTTTTAAGCAAGCGGTGAAAGTGGTGGTGGCACCATTGGCTGAGGCCTAAAGCAACAAGCGTCCAAAATCCCCTTTCCTCTTGCATTTTTCGAAAATTCCCCTAAAGTATGAGGGCTTTTTGATCTGATCAGAAGGCCTTCAGTAATCTAAAACCCCAATACCATGGCAAGAGCAAAAACCGTAGTGGCCGTATGGAACTGCACCGAAACAGGATTGCAGACAGGAGCCTTCACCTCAAAAAAAGACAAGCTCAAGGACCTCACTCGGATGCGATACAACCCGACCCTTCGCAAGCACACCTTGCAGAAGGCGAAAATCGTGAAGGGTGCCGAAAAGTAGACGCGTAGCGCAGCGGAGTGTCGGATCCCGCACCCGTTTTTGTTTTTCACAAAATCCTCATGGCTCGTATAGGCATCGATTGTCGTATGTATTCTTCCAAGTTCACGGGTATTGGAAGGTATGTTTTTGAACTGGTACAGCATCTCGCGCGAATTGATTCAGAAAATCATTACGTGCTTTTTTTTAATGAACCGGAATTTGCAAAATATAAACCTCCAAACAAACGTTTTACAAAGGTCAATGCCGGCGCCTCGCATTATTCTTTCGGCGAGCAGACTATTTTTCTCTATAAATTATTGAGGCAAAAACTTGACCTCATGCACTTCACGCACTTCAATGCGCCGATTTTGTATAAAAAGAAATCAGTGGTAACGATTCATGACCTTACCCTTTCTTTTTTTCCGGGAAATAAGATGCGATCGCAATTTTATCGCAGCGCATACAGGCTAACGCTTTCATCGAGTGTTCGCAATGCCACGAAAGTTATTACCGTTTCGCAGTACACCTCGAAGGATTTGCAAAAAATGTTCAAGGTATCCGAAGAAAAAATTCATACGATTTATGAAGGAGTGACGGAGGAGTTTGTAAAAAATACGAATGAAGATGAGGTGAATATGACGCGAAAAAAGTTTGATATCACCAAGCCGTTTATTTTGTATACGGGAGTATGGCGCAGCCACAAAAATCTCGTAGGACTCATTAAGGCATTTGAAATTTTGCGATCGAAGCATGGCGAAGAAATTCAATTGGTAATTACAGGGCGTCAGGATCCGCTCTATCCGGAGGTCAAGCGCGCCGCGCACGAGACAAAATATGAGTCGGACATTATATTTACCGGTATGACTTCCGAGCAGGATTTGATCAACCTCTACAGCGCGGCGCGAGTGTACTGTCTCCCCTCTCTGTACGAAGGATTCGGTCTCTCCCCTCTCGAAGCGATGCAATGCGGTACGCCGGCCGTGGTATCCCGAGCATCATGCCTCCCGGAGATTTGTGGCGACGATCCCGAAAACCCCACCGCCATCTTCTTCAACCCATGCGACCCCTCTGATATAGCCGAAAAGCTCTACACTGCCGTTCTCAACCAACCCGTCCGCGATCAACTCATCAAAAACGGTCTCGAACACGTCAAAGGATTCTCCTGGGAAAAAATGGCCAAAGAAACGCTCGAGGTGTACGATCATATCTTGAAGCGCACCTAACGCGAAATCCAATATGTTCTCCCCTTTCCAAGATCTCTTCCAGAAAGCTGTCGCCCGTCACGGCATGACCGAGATGATGACCGCCGCATCTGTCTGCGCTAAATTCGTCGAGCTTAAACCAAAAATATTTCCCGAAGACACCGCAAAAAATCTCGAAGTGAAGCATTTCAAAAACGCGACACTCACGATTATGGTCCCCGACACCGTCTGGGCCAACGAAGTTCTCAACCGCCAAATATCCCTCATCCAAGACATCAACGCCACCTTCGGCAAAACCGTCATTGAACAAATTAAAACAGAGCTAAAACAAATAAAGCAAGATGCAGTGAATTAGCGCTTGAAATTCTACATAATATTCCTTCCTAGGAAGCAAAAAAGTGCTAAATTTCCTCATAAATAAGCCATTTAAAAAAGTAAATACGAACTACCACCCTATGAATGTAATAGATATATCCAAATGTACAGCAAAAAGACAGCAAAACGGATACAGGGTATCCGGAACAAACAGAATAGTCAGTACTCGCCATCAATACCCTACAATTCCCTTGACCTTCTGCCATTTTCTCGTACAATGAGGCTGCTTTAAAGAGTAAGCAAGGGATTCTCATCTTCCGCGTCAGAACGGAAACCTCGTGAGAAACCAAAGCTGAAAACGTATTATTTTCTATCATCAATCACATGCTCGTTATTAGACTATCTCGTATAGGAAAAAAGGCTCAACCAAGCTTCCGTCTCGTCGTTCAGAACAAAGAAACTAGCCCAAAGCGAAAGGCACTTGATATTGTGGGATACTACCTTCCAGCTACAAAAGAGAAGAAAATCGAACTTGAAAAAGAAAAGATTGGAACGTGGATCAAAAATGGTGCGATTCCATCAGATACCGTTGCAACACTGCTCAAGAAGAACGGTTTTGCCAACATGGACAAATACATCACACCACGAAACAAGACGCATAAGTCAAAGAAAGAAGTAGCCGCTCCAGCTGGAACACCAGCGGCAGCCCCGGCGGCAGCAGCTGCGTAAGTCAGGTAAACGGCTAGTATATTTTTTGATACTCCACTTTACTCTCTTATCTTATTCTCATGGCAGATATTACTCAAGCTACAGCAGTAGTTTCACTTGGTGGGGGCGCCGATCGCGATTTTGTAGAGTACGTTGTTAAACAGATGGTCGATCATCCCGAAGATGTGATTGTGACGCGGACGGTTGATGATATGGGCGTACTCATCACACTCTCAGTGAACAAGGAAGACATGGGCAAAATTATCGGAAAGAGCGGACAGACCGCTAAGTCGCTTCGCGTATTGCTCCGAATGGTAGGTTCTCGCTCGAACGAACGAGTTAATCTGAAAATTGCTGAGCCAGACACTGTAGCGTAGCGAAGGTGTCAGATCCCGTTCCCCAGACACCGTAGGTGTCCTGATCCCGTCCCCTCTCCCGTTTTCTTATATAACACCTCACTCTATGGGCGACTCACCAAGCATCATCGACGCAGCCATGAATTACGATATCATGACGATCATTAATCGCGGCTTGGCGTATGCGATTATTATTGCCGGTTTTCTTTCGGTAGTATTTATCTTTATTGGAGGATTCTCATTTATTCTCTCCGGCGGCTCCGAAGACAAGATCAAGACGGCCGTAGGAACAATTCGATATGCCATTATTGGCTTGATCATTACTATCCTCGCAGTCGTCATCGTCGCCGCCGCCGGCAAATTCATCGGCGTCAACGTCATTCAATACATCAATTTCAGAGATATTATTGATACCGTTGTTTCGATTGGCCAGTATGGAAACTCAAGTTCTTCGAGTATGCGCTAATAGACACCGAAGGTGTCCTGTATCCGCTCCCGTTCCCTATCATCTGCTCCCCGCAATACACTTCCAATCAAATGGAAATCGGTAGGTTTCGCATGCACGTACCATCGCGGCGAACATTAACCATGGATTCATTTTTTCAAAGATAAAAGCATTTCCCTTCTCGCGATTCGGATCGTAATTTTGCAGACCGGCAATCCCCTTCAGGGCGAGAGGTACGCACATCGCGTCGAGTGCCTCTGCTGTCGCCTCCGGAGAGAGACAAAATGCCATATCGCACGCTCGCCACATATCAGCATAATGCGCATCGCGACGGCTCACGGCTGTTACACCCTCAGGTATGTTTTTTTTATGTACACTTTCCGATACAAAAACAACAACCGGCACATTCATCGCCATCATTCCATCCTTCATCACCAGAAAGAGACTTAGATCACGCACACTCTCCACGCAAAATCCAACCAACGGAGAATTACTCAAAAAAGGTACATCGTTCGAAGTCTCAAAGAGGGCGATATGTTGTTTCGCAATTTTCTTCTGATCGAGCTTGGCATCGAGTCGTTTTACTGACATACTCTGTGTGTTTTTGTTTTTGAACTTCTCAATATTATATCAGAAAAACAGCTTCTTGCGAAGGCGACACTATTGACACACTTATAAATTATGTCTAAGAAACTTCTCATCATCGATGGCAACGCGATCATCCACCGCGCCTTCCACGCTATACCCATGCTCGCCACCTCATCCGGTCAGCCAACAAACGCGATTTACGGCTTCTGCTCAATGATTATGAACCTCCTGATCAAGGAGCGGCCGGAGTACATCGTCATCACTTACGACCGGAAGGGAAAGACCTTTCGAGATGATTTGTATACGGAGTACAAGGCTACACGGACGAAGGCGCCCCAGGAGCTCTACGATCAGATGCCTCTGATCAAAGACGTTATGCGCGCCTTCGCTATCCCCCAGTTCGAGGTCGATGGTTTCGAGGCGGACGATATTATCGCGACCATCACGCACAAGATGCAGGCCGATCCCGACACACGCGAAATGATTCACTGCTACATCGCCACGGGCGATCGTGATGCATTTCAGCTCATTACCAAATCCGTTTCGGTTATCACTCCCAAGAGTGGTTTCAAAGAATACGCGACCTACACTCCGGAAAAAGTAAAAGAAGAATTTGGTATTACCCCTGAACAGTTCTGTGATTATAAAACACTACGCGGCGACACTTCCGATAATATTCCCGGCGTCCCCGGCATCGGCGAAAAAACTGCCACAGATCTCCTCCAGCGTTTCGAAACCATCGATGGCATTCTCCAGCATCTTTCTGAACTCTCCCCCGCCATCGCACGCAAATTTACCGAAGGAAATGACAGCCTGGAAATGAGTCGCAAGCTCGTCACGTTGAATCACGAAGTTCCTATCGATTTCGACTTAGAAGAATGCACTACGCATAATTTCGATGTCTCAGAAATCACTCGCCTCTTCGATGGTTATGAATTCCGCTCACTCGTGCGCAAGCTCGGCGAACTCGAAAGCAAATACGATCACGACCGCAAAGGCGAGACGAATGGGATGTTACCGTTGATATTCGACTAGAACCCCCGACTAACCACCTCCTCAATTTCATTGTACAAAAAAAGTATTCAGCACGCGAAACCTACTACCCCACCGTCTACCCGTCCCTGTCAACCGATTTTATCTACCGTGCCACAAAAAACAACATCCGCAAGACGAGCATAATCGGCTTAGAAACATACCAAAACAAGAGAACAAAAAATGTATACACCACCATATAAGTAAGCTAAAAAACGTACAATAAATTTGTAAAAGAAACAGAGATAGAATATAGTGCTCCCACATGGCCAAATCACGCATACTCGCTAGCTTAGATATCGGTAGCTCAAAGATCCGAACCGTAGTAGGAACCCTCGATGATAAATCAGGAGTACTTAATGTTATCGGTGTAGGTACCGCTCTTTCTACGGGCCTGCGAAAAGGCTCAGTTATCGATGTAGAAGAGACCATCAACTCCATCGCCGCTTCTCTCGAAGACGCAGAACGAATGGCAGGAGAGCCTATCAATCATATCTTCCTTGGTATTGGTGGAAATCATATTGAGTCTATGGACTCCAAGGGTGTTATCGCCGTAGCCAATGCGAGCAACGAAATTACAGAAGACGACGTGGACCGTGTATTAGAGGCTGCACAAGCCGTAAATATTCCAAGCAACAGAAGAATTCTCCGGATAATCCCAAAGACATTCACCGTCGACGAACAGCGGGGTATCAAGTATCCGGTAGGTATGACAGGTATACGTCTCGAGGTAGAGGCACATATCATTTCCGGACTTATTCCAAACATCAAAAACATCGAGAAATGCGTACTCCAGGCGGGTGTAGATATCGACGATATCATCCCGAACTGCTTGGCCGCCCCGGAAGCCGTCCTCAATAAGCGACAAAAAGAACTCGGTGTCGTCGTTGTAGACATCGGATCAGGTTCAACATCCGTCTCCGTGTTCGAAGAAGGTGTCACGCTTCACACATCCGTTATTCCCGTCGGTGCAGAAAATGTCACAAACGACATCGCGATCGGACTACGAACATCCATCGACACTTCAGAAAAAATTAAGATTGAATATGGTTCATGCATCCCGGAAGACGTGAACGAACGAGAGACGATTGACCTCTCCCTGATGAGCAAAATCGACACACAGAAAGTTTCCAAAAAAGCGATGGCAGAAATTATTCAGGCCAGATACCAGGAGATCTTCCTTCTCGTAAAAGATGAATTAGCCAAGATTCACCGCGATGGAATGCTTCCGGCAGGAGTAGTGCTCACAGGTGCCGGCGTCAAGATGCCAGGCGTGATCGACCTCGCACGAGAGACCCTTAATTTACCGGTTCAAATTGGTTTCCCACAGAATTTCGACGGTATCGTAGACAAGATCGATGATCCTGCATACGCTACAGCCATCGGCCTTTTGATCTGGGGAACTCGCATGGAGTCTCGACCCTATGGCATGGCATTCCGAAGTTTGAACTTGAAGAAAGCGGCTACAGGAATCAAGAAGTGGTTTAGAAGTTTAGTTCCATAGCGCAGCGGAGGAACTAAACCTGAGGTGCCATAAGCACCGTCCCTCTCCCGTTCCCGCTCCCTCCCCCGATTTTACCCACACCTCACTCGAATTTATATCCCGTTGACCCAATCAACATGACAACACAGGATCCAAAAAATTCGAAAGCCAATCTGCGCAGTATTTTCTCAAAAGGGTACGAGCCGCAGACACGGAGGTCTCAGGAGATTATTCCGGAGATTACCCCTATCGCCAATATCAAGGTGATTGGAGTAGGTGGAGGAGGAAGCAATGCGGTAAACCGCATGATCAAGTCCAACCTAAAGGGTGTGGAGTTCGTCGCAATCAATACCGACGCACAGGCATTGTATTACTCCGACGCAGCAACGAAAATTAACATTGGCAAGGCCACGACCAGAGGTCTCGGCGCGGGTAGTAACCCGGACGTCGGAAAACAGGCCGCAGAAGAATCCAAAGAGGAATTGCGATCGATTATAGAGGGTGCCGATATGGTATTTGTTACCTGCGGACTGGGAGGTGGTACCGGTACAGGAGCCGCTCCCGTTATTGCTGAACTTGCGAAGGAAATGGGAATTCTTACGGTCGCCGTGGTCACCAAACCATTCACTTTCGAGGGTCACCGACGTCGCTCCCAAGCCGAGGACGGTCTCGAAAATCTCCGTGGCAAGGTTGACACGCTCATAACCATTCCAAACGACAGACTTCTCTCACTTATTGACAAGAAAACGCCAATTAACGAGGCATTCTCCGTCGTGGATGATGTTCTTCGGCAGGGTGTCCAGGGTATCGCCGATTTGATCACGATTCACGGAATGATCAACGTCGACTTCGCGGATGTACGTGCCATTATGGAAAACTCAGGCTCAGCGCTGATGGGTATCGGATACGGTACCGGCGAAAATCGTGCCGCCGAAGCAGCGAAAGGTGCTATCGAGTCCCCTCTTCTCGAAATGTCCATCGAGGGCGCCAAAGGAATTCTCTTCAACATCACCGGCGGTAACGACCTCTCTATGTTCGAGGTGGACGAAGCCGCGCGCATCATCACCGAGGC
>CALREA010000033.1 GCA_943355055.1 Candidatus Peribacteria bacterium
ATCGCCTTCGGCTGATCCCCTTTCGGCTGATATGGTGAGACAAGATTAAATGGCATGCAACGCATTCTATCCAAAACCATGGCTCAAAGCAAGGAATCACCATTTTAACAGGTAAAAATAACAAGAAATTGACTTTTTTATATAAAAAAGATATACTTATTATAGTTTATCCAATCAATAATCAGCCATATGACCGCCATCCTCCTCAAAGTCAGCGATCGAATCCCAAAAGAACTGGATGTTATTCAGGAAGAAGAGGGGCTTGGAAATCGAACCTCGACCGTCACCTTTCTGATTAAATATTACTTCCTCACAAAGAAAAACTCCCTCGATCAATCCATGAATCTCTTGGAAAGAGCTCTGGATCGAATCGACACCAAAAAACTCCCATCAGCGAAAGAGCAACTTAAAGACATTTAATGGCCATATTTTTCTCCGAACACTTTAAGAGACAACTCAAACGACTCAAAAAAAAATATCCTCAAATAAAAGAGGATCTTTTACGAGCCGTCGACGCATTCAATCCACAAAATGAGATCAGTATAGGTCGCTCAATCTACAAAATACGAATTTCAAGTAGCGACATGCGACGCGGACGATCCGGCGGCTCAGCAGAGTTGTCCCTTGGGGGAGGATTCCGATCTTACATCTTCCTCTATAGAAAAAAAGATCTACTCGTTCCGCTCTGTATCTACGCAAAAACAGAAACAGAAAACATCACCGAAAATGAGCTTGAATATCATTTTTTACAAACATTTGAGGAAATTATCAGGACATTTTAATCCACCAATTTCACATCCATCCTATCGTGCAAATAATGAAAAAAATGCAACATTGACAAGGTAAGTGAAGAATCCTGAGAAAGTCCCGGCGCATAATAAGCAGAAAAATCATCATGGGTCATTTCAATATCCATATCGAATTTTCCATTAGGTAGTGGAGGAAAAAGAGATTTTCCGGAAAGTTTTTGAGAAATTTCATTATGAATACTCACCCATACAGGGAGGGATTGGGAACAGGATAAAAGACTATGATAGACAAGCAAATCCTTATCCGTAAAACATTGAGCAATAAAAACGTGTAAATGCGTTTGCGACGTAATGGCATGAGTAGGCAAATCGTTCAAATCAACGCGAGGATGCAATTTCGTAGGCGTACTACGCGGAGAAAGTATGCCTCGCGGAGTGACATAGCCATCGGTAGGACGCCCTGAAGACTGAGCGGAAAGTGAGGAAGGGGGCATAGAAAAAATGACAAGATATACGGAGGTGACAGAGAAATTGTCCACGACCTTATATCGTATAAATTTTAAACAGGCAAGAGTGAAATACGGAACGAATGAGAAAATTTATTGCAAAATATATCGACTATTTAATAATTTTCCATGGTCCATATATCCGCTTTCCTGAGCCACTATAAACAGGCTTCGTGGGCGTGCCACCGACCGTCTCGTCAAAAGAAATGGAGCGACATCGCTGCAGGGCAAGAAAATTTTTCTCAAAATAATATTCAAAATAGCACTGTGTACCAGCACCCGCATCTCCAACCTCACCCATCAGAGGAATATAATTCCCCTGTCTCTTCCCGAACTCGGGAATACTGACTCCATACGCAGAATTACCAGGAGAAAGGGCATGCTCCAGGGCTCCAAGTGGCTTATTGACAGTATATTTATAGATGGAAGATAGTTCCAGATAGCCTTCATCGACCAGAATAATCAACCGACCAGCCTCCTTGGAAAAACAGGCATCCACGATTCTCGGCAGAATTGGATCTTTTGAGGCTGGATTCAATGCCTTCAAAAAATTCGGATACCACGTTTCAGTGGCATACTGATCAATCTTCCCGCACCCATCAAAAGCATAGGCATCCGGAAACTGTTTTGGCATCAGCAAACCACGCTCCTCATTCATGAGAACCTGTTTCTTACCGTTGGCCCAGAGCGAAGAATCATTGGCCACCACATCATTATCCCTGAGCGCCTTGGACATATAGAGAAGATAGGCCACTTCACCTCGAGTCATACTCTGATCAGGGAAGTACTTCACCTTACTAGCCTCAACTCCCTTTTCAACTATCTTCACATGCGCCAATGGAAGAATGCCTGCATTGTGAGCATAATCCATCATAGCCGAGTACCATGCACCGGAAGCCACATCGATCAAGTTATCGTTGATCCCCAACCAAGGAGTCGGCACCTTCCCCCAATTAAACTCCAGCACTGCCATTTTTACTGCCTCAACACGTTTCACGCACTGATCAGGACGGAAGGTCTTGTCAGCATAACCCTGTACAATTTCTTTTTGAATCGCAAAACGGAGGTATGGCCAGTACCAAGCCTTCAGATCAATATCAGAAAAAACATACATCGGTGAAAGATCAGGACTCAATTGCGTCACGTCACTCTCGCGAGTCGTATACAGCATCTTCAAAAACTCCGCGCGATTCACGCAATTTTCGGGTTTAAATTTGCCATCATCATACCCTCGCAACACACCATTGTCCGCGAGCCAATCAATTTGATAGGCATAGGGATACGGATCTTTGACATCGGAGAAAATCTTCCCCTCCCCCGGATTAAAAAATGCAAAAGCCTGTTGAGAAAATAATAAGGAAAGAACGAGAGAAGTGGAAAAGATTTTTTTCATAAAAAACATAGAAAAAGAATACCGGAGAAAGTATACGCTCACTGACACAAAAAGTAACAAAAATGTTTATTTCCCAATTACCCCCCACGCGGTATCATAGCCGTTGCCGGCGTTCCAAAGCACAAATCCATCGGACGAAGCATCGAAGGCTCCTTTCATCTGCTGATAAATATAGTCACCATTATAGGGAATCGTCACTCGATATCGAAATGCCTGTAACCACGGCCGTATAGCAACTCCCGTCCCTCTGGCATAATCGGTAAAATACTGCGCCGTTCTCCAAGTAAAAAAATATGGCTCATCCGCGGGATTCGCGTGACCGGCAAACCCTGGGCCGAAATGCGATGGATATCCCATCGGATAAATCGTATCCAAATATGGGGCGATACACTCAATTTTCTGACCGGTCGACTTCGCGTCATACCCTTTCTGCCACCCAACAATACCAAAAATATCCGCTCCCAATTTCACACCGGTTGCAATAGTCTGCTTGCGTGCTTCTCGCATGAAATCCCGGATAACCTCCCATTTTTGCTTCTTGGAAGGACTGAACTTATAACGCGCCGCCTCTAGATTTCCCTCTGTCGGGAATCGTACATAATCAAACTGCACCTCATCAACACCCATTGCCGCCGCCTCCTTGGCCATATCGATAGCATACTGCACCGTAGCAGGATTTGATGGATCCAGCCAAACCGCACCTTTGTTATCTCTCCACATGCCACCTCCACTACTCTGAATTGCCATATCCGGACGAACCCGAGTAATAATTTTGTCTTTGAAAACAACAATACGGGCGATAGTATAAACGCCTCTGGAATTCATATCTTGGACAAACGCTCTCATATCTTTCAACAAGGGCTTTTGGTCAGGCTTGCCATACGTCAAAGCCCCGCCATCTTCATTGATATCAAACACAACGGCATTGCCACCCGCAGCCACCAATCGATCAGCGAGCTTCTTCCCCATCTCGCTTGACGCCGTCGAACCCGTAAAATAAATTCCGCGAACCGCATTGGGATGCGTCGTTTCACGAACCCATCTCACGGCCGTGCCTGGAAACATTCCTACTTGCGCCCATGGCAACGTACTTCCAGCAGCAATCGGCGCAGCCACGACACCTGTTTTTTTATATTGAATATAGGACACGGCCTCGGGATCATTACAAGCAAGATACGGATATGGTTCAATTGGTTTCATATTTTCAACCGGCTTTTCGGTTGGCTTCACTTTCTTCACGACTTTCACTACTGGCGCAACAACCGGTTTTGGAACGACTATTTTCGGCTCAAGCTGCACGGACATTTCCTGATCAGCAATATCTTCCACTGAAGATTTGGTAGCATTTTTTTGACCATCACGAATAATATCCAACGTGGTGGATTTTACTTTTGGAGCCGGCACGGTGGCAGCATTCGCATTCCCAATCTGCACCGTCACACCCTTTCTCAGCATCCCGCGAACCAGTCCATTTTCACTCAATACCGTCACTTTATCGGGATCACCATCGCTCACAAATGGTACAAAAATCGGACGTATAGACGATTTTCCCGTCTCCCCAGCTCCCCTCTTGAACCACCTCTTCCACTCATCATCAATCGCCTGAATCCGTGGCACGCGGTAGGCGTCATATTTCATGGCATAGGGCAGCACCGCTGGCTCCGCTCCGACCAACAATCCCAATTTCACATATTTTTTCTGCGCTTCAAACGCTGCGCCCTTCGGCACTCCCCCAAACGGATAAGCAAGCGTATCCAGACGTACGTCAGAAAAACCAAGCCCTCGAATATATTTGTCTACTGCTGCCAATTCCTTTGTTACTCCGTTCGCATCTGTCTTCGCCAAATTTGCATGACCGATGGTATGATTCCCTATTTGACGACCCGTAGATAACAAATAATCCAACGCTTTTTTCTTATCTTTCACGAGTGGAAACGGATTCGCGTTCAAATAAAACATCGCACTCGAGCCAAAATCAGGATGCACCTTGAGAAAGTCATCCATAACACCAATAGCCGTATACGGATCAACCTTTCCCTCTTTAAAATTCAGCTGCGTGTACCCCCCATCATCAAAGGTAAAAACAACCGGCTTCTTACCATGCTCCACTGAAATTTTCTGATCCAAAAAATCATTCAACGATATCGCCCGATAATCATTATTGTACAGCCACGTGAGATCGTCACGGAAGTGATCAAATGACCTGGTCCAACGACTCTCCTTCGGCCCAACCTGGTGATACTCCAGAATCGGTATTCGTCCAAGCTCGTTTGCCACTCCTGAGATAGCAATCGAAGGAGTTTTTGTACCCGATCCCGATCCCGTTCCCGTTCCCGCTTTCGAAACTGCCACACTCGCCGCACTCTTCGGCAACACCGCCGCACCAACCGGCGCAAAAAAACTCACCGCAAGAGTGAAAGAAACAACGGCCGATACAGATCGATTCACATGCATGTTACGGACATACTAACAAAAGGCCACGTTCATGCAAGCAATTTCACCCATGAAAATGCGTCACGATATTTTCAGTGGTAATACACTCAAAACGCGCATGAGGATATGCTATTTTGAACGAAAGAGGTGTGGTAATTTTTTCTTTCCACTTGCACTCATAGGCAAAAATCTCCTTACCGGCACCAAGAGATTCAGCAAAATCAATCCCTGCCCCTTGTCTACTCCTCCAAAAATGAATATCACTTGAACGCATACTATAGGCACGCTCTTTTATTTTTTCCGCAATAAAGAAATTCTCAAATATCGCCTCCTTATCAGGTCGAATATCTACAAGTATACCTGCATAGTATAGATACTATCTATTGCGTCATTAAAGCCAAATAAGCTAAAAAAGCCCCAGTTTTTCCAAAATGAGTCCACCGCACGAAGTTGCTTCTTTAAAATAAATATAATATACATATATAATTTCTTAAAAAATGCCATTTTTGAAGCTGAAAATTTCCCCGGGGAAATTACAGACTAAAACAGGTAAAATTAAAAAGTCAACAGGTGCACCTTATTATAGTGGCTTATTAAAGGCATTTTTTCGACATTGGAAAAACTGGGGTCTTTTCAGATTGAAGACTCTTGCGATAAAACCACCTTCATGAAAAATCAAAAACAACGAGATGCACTAAGACTACAACTCACGCTCGAAGCAATAAAGCGCGGTATTCCATTTAAAAAAATGCAAGCAATGCTCGCCCTTCCGGAAGACGACAGGACGATGCTGGAGATTGACTAGTCACAGGAAAATCTGGTGCGCCCGGCAGGATTCGAACCTGCGACCACCAGCTCCGCAAGCTGATGCTCTATCCCCTGAGCTACGAGCGCATATGACAACATGGCGTATCTTAGTGCGATTAAGACGTTTATGCAAGACTCAAATCCTTATCCGGATACAAGGTACGACGAGCGAATCGCAAGGCTTTTTCAATATTCTTCCTATCTTTCTGGCCGGAAAGTAACTGGATTTCAACTTTATCTCCCGGAAGAAGCGTCAATGATTTCATAATTTCAACATCACTGAAAATATTCTGCGTCCCGCCACGATTAACACGAATAGATTTAATACCTCGCTGCGCATCTGTCGGAAAATAATAAAATAACGCATAGAGAGGGTTGGCATCCCTCGGAAGCGTGACATCCGTAGGCGCAACTTGGCGCTGTCCATCGATGATAACGGAAAATTTTTGCAACGCGATACGCGGGAGCATATGAGTCATAACCTGCTCTTTATAATCATGGTAAAGCTTCATCACCTCCTGCGCGTAAGAACGCATATCCGCAACTTCGCTCATTTTTTCACCAAAAATAGTGGTGTGCTCATCTGCTGAAGCCTGTTGCGATGAAGCGCCTTTAAAATATTGTATTACCGCGTAAATTTGAGATCGAGATGTATCAATCTGTTGGACAACCGGCTGAGCCGCCAAAAATCGCAACTCATGCTCGATCGTTCGCAAACCGTTCTCGATATGACCAACCTGCGCGCGCAACATATTTAAAAAAGTATCCAATTTGTGAAATGCCCGATTATCTTTGTTCAAGTATGTCGCACTTACAAGCCCTTCCAAATCGGTTCTAGCCTCAGCTAATGTTCGCAATGAGTAAACAATATATCCGAATGAAGTAGTTTTTTTACTAACGCCTTCATCGGACCGAACGGTACAGAGTTCCCCAACCAGAGGATGGCGTCTCTCAGCAACTAATTTTCTCCGCTCAAGAATAGGGGCAAAACCTGCGATAACACTTTCGATAATTGCCTTGGTCCGTTGAGCAATCTCCGAACGCGGATCCAGGACTCGAATATCAATAACATGCATAAACTTCGTCTCATCCGGGAGCACTCCTGACTCAATCGACTTCTGCACTCCTGTCTTGATATCATTAATGGCCCGTCTCCACATTATTATCTCAAATGAATTTTTCGGAAGAGGCTCTTTGTAAGCATGCTGATAACGATCAGAAACCATGTGAAACAAATCTCTCTCAAAAATTTCACTTCGACTCATACCCCCACCATCCGCATCACGATCAGCAATACTCTGGATCATGCGTTCATATTTCTGTCGATCATCCCACCCCGGAAATCGCAAGGCATCATCAATTTTGTAATGAGCGATGTGAACTCCGAGTTGCTGCATTCCACGAAGCACAACATTGCGAACCATGCCCTCCATCTGTCGTCTTTTAAACTTTTCTTTGTCCGATTGTCCCGTGCTCATTTGGAAATAGGAGTAGACATTACTCAGCGTATCAAACGCCTTCGGCAGGAAATATTGAACAAACATAATCATACGGATGCGCGGATCCGGCTCTAGAAGAATACGATGAAATTTGGCATTTACATCACGGTAACGATCCTTGGCATATCCGGGAATCTTCCCTTGAATCTTAGAGAGATCACGGAGAGTGTCAGAGTGGTGCAATTTCTTGGATGCATAAACATCAAACGCGACACCCTTCGGAAGAGGCCTGCCCAAGTCATCAGCTAGATCCAAATTCCGGAAGAACTCGGGATAATTGATAGGCGGTAAATAAGCATCCAAATATCCGGAAAGAAACGTGAAAAAATCATCTTTTCTGTCAGGCGAGAAGCCGGCTTTCACAATAAACCCATCGGGATGATCAAAATCTTCCCCAATATCATGGAGACGGCATGCTACCAAAACCGAGGTCGCCAGTGGTTCGCAATAGGAACGAAGAAAACCAACCACCTCATCGATATGCCCCTTTTTGTAAGGACGATTTTCCTCTGCTTCTCCACGCTTTTGCCCATAATGCAAAAAAGTACTTAATAAATCCGTGAAGACATGCACATTCCTAAACTGACTCTTATCGGTAGGATGAAGCCCGGCAGGATGATGATGTGTCTGCGTCTCCTCAAGCAGTTTTGCAACATTTCGAACGGCATCCGCGTAAGCGTCGGCAAATGCTACAACAAACGCATAGGACTGCTCGCTGTCTTCCGACAGTACGGCACCGAAAGAAAGCCCAAATTGCTTCTCCAAGATCGCCAAAAAATGAAACATTTGTCTGATAGCAGGATCATGTTCGATAGCAATAGACTGCGAGTGAAAATCATGTCGGTTAGAACTATGCTCGAGATAATACTGAACACTAGACAAAAAATAAGTTTTTGCCACAGGGTCAAACTCTTGTGCATCCAAAGATCGCAGTACGTGTGATGATGGAGCCATAATCCCTTAGGATAAAGGGGGGCATTTTATCATTAATAATGGCACTAACGCAAGCTCTCTATTGCCACCCTACGATCCAAAGCGTTAAAAACATAGTTTCCGGCAACCAAAATATCAGCCCCGGCATCTTTACACAGCTTTGCGGTCTGGTCATTCACACCCCCGTCAATTTCAATAAGTAGCTTTGGCCTAAGCTCTTTTAGCTTCACGACTTTCGGCATCACCGATTCGATAAACTTTTGACCGCCGAATCCGGGATTCACCGTCATGCAAACAATCAAATCGAGATCATCAAGCACCGTCTCGATAGTCTCCCAACCCGTCGTGGGATTGAGCGCGACGCCCGCCTTCATGCCAAGCATTTTGATCGCCTGAATCGTCTCCCTCAGAGCCGGAACGGCTTCCTGATGAACGACTAAATAACTCTCATGATATAAATCTTCTCCAACGGCACTCTTCACGCCTTTCGCAAACTCACCCAAATACTCATCAGGATTTTCAATCATCAAATGCACATCAAACGGTTTCCCTGAGCGCATCTTACCAATCTGTCCCGGCCCAAACGTGATATTGGGAACGAAGTGGCCATCCATCACATCGACATGAATAAGGTCGCTATAATCCTCTATTGATGCAATTTCTTCATTGATCTTTCCAAAATCCGCGGAAAGAATAGATGGCGCTATTAAAATTTTTTCGGAGGAAAAATTTGCTCCCGTTTTCATTTTCATTTTTTTATTATGTATTTTTATGATCGCGCTTCTGCTCAATCTCCGCAATTTTATCAATTCTCCTCTGATGTCTCTCATCGCCGTCAAACGGTGTTTCGAGAAATATTTTTACTAACTTTTGCGCCACCACTTGATCGATAATCCGTGAACCAAGAGTAATAATATTCGCATCATTATGCCGTCGAGCCATCTCAGCCATCGCCTCGTTCGTCACCGAAGCCGCGCGAATACCGTTTAATTTATTTGCCGCCATCACCATCCCAGTACCCGTTCCGCAAATCAAAATACCTCGGGCATCTTTGTTCTCAGAAACTTTCTCCGCCACCTCCCTCGCGATATCCGGATAGTCAGTCGAATCCGTAGTAAACACGCCCAAATCGACATAATCCATGTCACCCTCATTTTCTTCCAAAAAATGTTTCACGGCTTCTTTCATCTCATATCCTGCATGATCCGATCCAATATAAATCATGTATATGCAAATTAAAAAATACTGGTAACTGATTTTGACTCGTGAACATTTTCAATAATTTGCGCGAGCATAGGAGCGACGGATAGAATCGTTAAGCCATGAAATCGCTTCGTAGCCGGAACAGCTATCGAGTTGGAAACAACCACCTCTTTGAATCCGACCGACTTGAGTCGCTCAATACAGGGATCAGAGAAAACCGGATGTACCGCCGCCAAATACATATCTTTTTTCGCCCCACGCTCTCTCAACGCCTTTACGGCATTCACCACACTACCACCGGTATCAATCATGTCGTCATAGATCAAGCAAGTCTTGCCCTCAACATTTCCAACCACATGCAAGACTTCGGAAACATTGGCTTTGGGACGTGTTTTATGGACAATAGCAAACTCAACCCCCATCATATCCGCGAATTTTTTCACATCTTTCGCTCCCCCGGCGTCCGTACTCACCACGACAAGATCCTGTAACTTCTTCTTTTTGAAATAATCAATAAATAATTTTCTCGGATTGAGATTATCAACCGGAAAATTAAAAAATCCCTGCTCCTGATCAGAATGCAGCGCAAGCGTAATAATATGATCTGCTCCCGCAGCCGAAATCAAGTCCGCGACCAGCTTCGCCGTAATAGGTTCCCTCGGCTGCGCGACTCTATCCTGTCTCGCATAGCCATAATTCGGCATCACCACATGAATTTTCCCGGCAAATGATCTCTTCAGTGAATCGAGCATGATGAAAAGCTCCATCAACTCTTCATTCACCTTATCCGTACAAGTTTGAATCAAATACACATCACACCCACGAACCGTCTCAACCGGCCTCGTATAAATCTCTCCATTCGCAAAACGGGTATTAATTGTTTCGGAAACAGGAAGCTTCAGGCACTTCGCTATTTCTTGAGCGAGCAATGGATGTGAACTTCCGGCGAAGAGTTTAATAGGATTTTTCTGCATTGCGGATGCAGTGTAGCATCACTAGATTCGAATGTCCATGCGTGAACCTGCCTGAATATGATGAGCCTGAGCCAATCCTGCATTAATTTCCAAAACATACCGCGCAGGAAAAACAGATGAATACGACGGACACACTCCCGCCTTCGTGACACGAAGAACCTCAGCACACGGCCTCACGTTTTCACTCACCGATACCACCGTTCCGGTCTCATCCGCAAAAATCATATCCAACGGAATCAGGGTATTCTTCATCCAGAAGTTTCGCGGCGCATCATCATCAAACACAAAAAGCATACCCTTATTTTTCCCCAAAAAATTCTTATACATCAGCCCGCGTGCGCGCTGCGCGGGCGTATGAGCCACCTGGGCATCAAACCGCACCGGCGGCTTCAAGGCGGAAAATTCAATCGTCGCGTTCTTGATGACCGCATCACTTGCAAAGAGATTAGTCTGCACATCACCGACCAAACTCATCGAATTGGAAATATCCGGAACATACGGAAGCACCTCTCCAAAGAAGATTTGAAAAATAAAGAGCAGGATCAACATGATCATGGCACTACTATACCAAACCTCCTCACGGTGGCCTATATTTTTTCTTCTCCTGAACTTTCACGTCGATCGAGTGTACGCCTCAGCAGAGGTGTCCCTTGGGGGCAATCTGGTGATGCTCGCGACACAGTGGCGCCATAAACCGTGGATCATGTCGTCGAACATAGCCAAACCGCTGCAAATGATGAATTTCAACAGACGGCTTCGTACAGCCATTCATCGAGCATTTTTTGCCATATTCTTCTTTGAGAATCTTCCTCACCTCAACGGGAATATATCGTTGCGCCGAATCGCTTTGCTCAGCCAACCTGCCAAGACGTTCTTTTTCATCATGAATATATTGCTTACGATCCTCCAAAAACCGCCTCAACTCCTGATTCACATCTATTCCCTTCTTGTCCAGCTCCACCAATTCCCGCTCAACATCTTCTGCAAATTCAAATTTATGGGATGGTTCATTTTCTCGTACGTACGAAGATTCAGGCACAAATCTTTTCTCGTCTTTAACAAGAGTGTCCAGCTGAAAAGACCCCAGTTTTTCAAAAATCAGAACATTGACTTTTCTGACTATGGGCTCTTAGTGCTACTAATGTCGAAAAAGTATCATTTTTAAAGCTAAAAATTTCCCCGGGGAAATTTGTGCATCATACGATAAAAATGGCATATATC
>CALREA010000034.1 GCA_943355055.1 Candidatus Peribacteria bacterium
TTCAGCAATGGTGGTCTTGTATATACCACAGGAAAAGTAAGCAAGAGTGCCGGTTATAACTCAACCACCTATTTGGGCTACAATCAGAGCGGATCACTGCTTACCGCAGGAACATATACCTACGATGTTCGCCTCTACGATGTCTCGACCGGCGCCTTCATTACACAATCTCCTGTAGGCTCATTCCAGGTTATCAATGACGTGAATCCTCAGGTGAATAAGCCATACTTCTCATCGGTCGTATTCACTCCGAACCCATTCAACGTCAAGACGCAGAACGCGATCGTAAACTTCAATCTTTCTGCGAGCGGATCAGTACGTCTTAACATATTCACGAATCTTGGCGCACAGGTTTATTCTGGCCCACAGACGAATATGAATAGCGGTGCAAACACGGTGGTGTATCAGGGTTTCAACAACAACAATACCCTTCTGCCTTCCGGTATCTACAGCTACCAGCTGGTGAGTTATGCTACAACAGGCGAGCAGGTTGATACAACTTCTATGAGCGGAGTATTCCAGGTTGTAAATGACCCTATCGTTGTCCCACCTACAGATACAACTCCGTATTTCCAATCAGTCAATTTCACGCCATCAACGTTCGATGTCAAAACGACAAATGCAAGTATGGCGTTCTCACTTCAGAATAGCGGATATATTGCCTTCCGAGTTGAGGATTTGAATGGAAACATCGTGTACAATATGCCAAGTCTTGGAGGTATTACCTACCTTCCAAATATGATTCAGACACTGACATATACAGGGGTAAACAACAGTGGCGCGATGCTTCCTTCAGGAACGTACAAGTACGTCATCACCTCTACGGCGACTACCGGATCCGGAACGGACACGAAATCAAACTTCTTCACCGTCATCAACGGCGGAGTTACGCCTCCACCGTCATACGACCAAATTACGTCATACAACTTCACGCCATCATCATTTGATCCACGAAGCGCATCGGCTACGGTATCATTTACCCTTGTTGACCCGGTATTCGTCGTCTTCAGGGCAGAGGAAAGCAATGGCACGATACGCTATGAGAAATCAACATTCTTCTCACGTGGGTACAATAGCTTCCTCTATGACGGTCGCGACAAGAGCGGCAACATCCTTGATAATGCTAACTACACATACAAGCTCGTTGTTTTCAAGGCAAACGGCACGCTCGAGACGAAGCAAGGTGCCTTCACGATTACAGGCCAGGTAACTCCTCCTGTTTCAAACGCTCCGGTTATTTCCGGACAGTCAGCAACGCCAAACCCATACAACCCAAGCCAAGGACCGTTACGATTGAACTACACGCTCTCCGCATCGGCGTATGCGACAGTCACGATTTTGAAGGACAATAACATCGTGAAGACGGTAAAAGTAAATCAACTCGAGAATGCCGGCGCAAACTCAGCGGTATGGGATGGCAAGTTCCCAGATAGCAAATTCACAGAAGGCACAAACGCGACAGCAGGAAACTATACGTTCCGAGTAGCCGCATACAATAGCTTCGGTAGCGCCCTGACAACCAATACGCCATTCACCGTTACAACAGCCGCTCAGGCAGCATGTGGTGGATTCAAGGACGTTGCCATGACGTCAGCCTACTGCAATGCCATCGAATCAATGAAGAGCCTTGGAGTATTCGGAGGATATAACGATGGAACATTCCGTCCTGAAACACAGATCAACCGTGCTGAAACAGTGAAGGTGATCATGATGGCCCTCAAATACAACGTTCCTACATCAGGCTGGTGGTTCGATAGTGCCGGATTCAAAGACGTCAGCTCAAGTGCATGGTATACACCATATCTCGCAGCAGCTCGTATCTATGGAGTAATTAATGGATACGCTGATAACACATTCAAACCTGCAAACACGGTTAATCGTGCTGAAATGTTGAAGATATTCCTCGAAGGCGCAAACATTGGCAAGACTTACGTGAAATGCGACAAGCCTTATACCGACAACACCGCAGGAAAGTGGTACACGGGATACGCCTGTATCGCAAAACAATACTCATTGGTTGACGCCGTAGGTGGCCAGTTTGCTGCCGGCAAGGCGATGACTCGTGGAGATGTCGCGATCATGATCTACCGCGCGCAGATTCTTGGACTTCTCGCCAATCTTCCTCCAAAGAAGGAGGTAGTACTTCCACAACTCTCAGGCTATGGAACAGGCGCATTTAACCCAAGCCAGATACCAGGATCATCATCATTTCCACCACCATCATTTATTCCGAAGTATTAATTTCTCAATACAAGGAGAATATACAACTTCCACCCGGACCACACACGGGTGGATTTTTGTATAGGCAAAATAAATGACACGCGGAAAAAATATGCTAGTATTAAAATACTCGCTAACCTCAACTCCCATGAAATTCAAAGGTCTCTTCACCGGTTTGCTCGCCGGCACAGCCGTTGGCATGTTCTTCGCGCCAAAAGCCGGTAAGGATATTCGCACAGGCATTCAAAAAGAACGAGCCGCCGGAGGAACGGGATTAAACGAACTTGGAAAATCAGCAAGCGCGGTCGGAACCGGATTCTGGGGCTTCCTCAAGAAGAACTCTGCCAAAGCGGAAAAAGTAATCAAGAAAGAGATCGAAGAACTAAAGAAAAGGTAAAATATATTACCCTCGCAGTTTCTTCATCATCGCGATCCGTGTATCAATGAGTTTGGTGGTGCCAATATCGTTTCGGTAAAAAACGGGTCCGACAACGTGTGAAGCAGCTTTCTCGGCTAGTTGCTCTGCTTCTTTGATAGTGTCTCCAATACCGACAAACGCAACTGCCCGGGATCCACATAGGACAAGATCACCATTCTCTTGCTCATCGACGGAAGCATAATACATGCGAACTCCGGGTGGAATTTCCAAGGGAAGTTGCAGTACTTCGCCTTTCGTCGGATCAGATGGATACCCGTTTGGTACGACATACTTGCAGACTGTTGCTTTTGGTTCAAATTCAATTCGTATCTGATCGAGCGAACGATCAATCATCGCTTCGCATATTTCCACAAAATCACTCTGCAAAATAGGAAGAATGTTGAGCGCTTCAGGATCACCAAAACGCGCATTGTATTCTATGAGACGAACACCGTCTCGGACAGCGATGAAGCCTCCATACATAATGCCCTGATAGAACTCATTATTTTCTTTGCGAAGCGCTTCTTGAACCATGCGTGTAATCGTTCTCGCCTGTTCAACATCTTCTATTCTGAGAAAGGGGAGAAGGTGGTCACGGTCACTATAGGTACCCATACCGCCGGTATTTGGGCCGGTATCACCCTCAAACGCACGCTTGTGGTCTTGAACAACAGGCATCTCTACCGTATGTATTCCGTCCGCGAAACTCATGAGACTGAACTCTTGACCTATAAGTTTCTCTTCCAAAACCACTCTGCCAAATTTCTTAATTGATTCTTCGGCGAATATAAGACCCTCGGCTAATCCATGAAAGTGATCACCCTGAACAATCACGCCCTTGCCACCCATCAGGCCATCCGCTTTTATTACGAGCTCCGAGCCTTCAGCGAGGAGCTTCTCTCCAAATATTTTTGCATCACCGATATCGCTAAATACACCAAATTTCGGATTTCCCGGAATGCCATATTTTTCTAATAAATTTCGAGTAAAAGACTTCGAGGATTCTAACTGTGCACTCTTCTTGAAGGGCGCGACAGACGGGATGCCAATCGTAAGAAGCTCATCGGCAAGCCCTGCACCAATAGGATCATCAGGTCCGATGACAGCGAAATCAGGACGAATGGTATCGGCATATTTTTTCACGGCATCCATATCCATTACGTCTCCAAGCTCATATCCTTCAGAGAGATGAAGTATCCCAGGATTCCTCGTCTTCGCAAAAACGTAGAGGTGAACGAGTTGCGGACTTCGCTTGAGAGTTTCGGCAATCGCATGCTCTCTTGCGCCACTACCAACAAGTAAAACTTTTTTCATCGCGCCAAAAAATTAAATAAGCGTCAACTGATCCTCCGAAGATTTATCGTCTTCGCCGTCACCAGATCTATCTGCGGAAGAACGGGCAATATCCATTTCTTCAATTCGTTGTTCGGTAATATCTTTGGTGGGATACTTGCCATCCATGCAGGCGGCGCAGAACTTGGTAATATTTTTATTACCCTCATGGGCGGACCAGATCAGATCTTCGATATTTTGATAGAATAATCCATCAGCCCCAATCGTTTTGGCAATCTCAGCGGTATCCAACTTATTGGCGATGAAATCTTTCTTGCTCGGCATGTCTACGCCATAGACACACGGATGGCGAAGCGGGGGAGCGGAAGAAGCAAAATACACACTCTTCGCGCCAGCCTCACGGACAATCTGGATAATTTTCTTACAGGTATTGCCGCGGACAATGGAATCATCCACCAGTAAAATATTTTTTCCACGAATTTCCAATACAATCGGCATCAGTTTATATTTGATACTTTTCTTACGAATGGCCTGCCCGGGCATGATGAATGTTCGGCCGATATATCGATTCTTGATTAAACCCTCACGATATTTAATTCCCAGCTCCTCGGCCACCGCCAAAGCGCTAGACCGAGCCGTATCCGGCACCGGCATAACAACATCAATCTCGAGTTTATCCCGGTCAATAGCAGTACGAATTTGCTTTGCCAGTACCGTACCCATACGAAGACGAGTCTTGTACACACTAATTTTGTCGATAACAGAATCAGGACGAGCCAGATAGACAAACTCAAAAATACAAGGTGCCCAGTCCTTTTCGACACATTGCTGACGATGAAGTTCGTGATTCATATCCACATAGACGACTTCACCGGGCTGTACATCAGCGACAACATCAAACTCCAGTCCGGACAAAGCGACGCTCTCGGAGGCAAACACATATTCCGTCCGCAGTGACTCACTTTTCCGCTCGCCAATAACCAAAGGACGCAGAGCATTCGGATCACGGAAGGCTACCATCCCATGATCGGCAATCATCATGATACAGGAATAACTTCCCTTCAATCGCTTAAACACGACCTTCATGGCCTTGAAAATATCTTCCGGTTCCAACTTCAACTTATTAATTTTCAGAATCTCATTGGCCACAATATTCAACAGCACCTCGGAATCAGAAGAGGTATTCAAATATCGAATATTATCACGAATAATTTCCTCTTTGAGTTGTTCGTAGTTTGTGAGATTACCGTTGTGAATGAGGGCGATTCCAAAAGGTGAGTTTACGAAAAACGGCTGCGCCTCAGCCGCATCGAAGCTTCCAGCCGTCGGATACCGGACATGGCCAATACCCATAGTGCCCTTCAGTCGCAACATATTCTTCGTATGAAACACATCTCGAACCAGGCCATTTCCCTTTTTGAGGTTGAAATGCCCATCGAATGTCATGATACCCGCAGAATCTTGTCCTCTATGTTGAAGCGTAGTTAACCCGTCATAAATCTCCTGTGCGACATCGCCATTACCCATGATTCCGAGAATGCCACACATAGGCGGGGAGGGTTTAAGAGAAAAGAGGAAATAAGGAAGAAACAAAAAGGAACGAAAATCCGTTCCATCCGCTTAAGCACAACCATTATAGGGTTTTTAGAGCTTTATGCAAGGAAAAATGTACTTATTCTAGCTTTGAGGAGCCTGTCAAATTTTTTCACACATCCTCCCTCTGCCTCTTCGCCGCCCTCACGATGTTTTCCATCAGGCACGCCACCGTCATCTGTCCGACTCCGCCCGGAACGGGGGTGATAAAGCTGGCCTTCGCCGAAACTCCCTCGAAATCCACGTCGCCACACAGGGTACCATCTGTTCGACGATTAATGCCAACATCGACCACCACCACACCCTCCTTTACCATATCGGCGGTAATTAATTTTTCCTTCCCCACGGCTACACATAAAATATCGGCCCGCCGCGTATGCGCTGCCAAATCTTTCGTGAGAATATGGCACACAGTCACGGTAGCGCCACGGTTCAGAAGCATGATGGCGAGCGGCTTTCCGACGATATTACTTGCTCCAACCATTACAACTTCCTTGCCGGAGACATCAATATCATAGGCATTGAGAAATTCAATGACTCCCGTCGGAGTGCACGGAGCCAGTCGCTCGAACTCCTTTCCCAGCATCATTTTTCCAATATTGTAAGCCGTAAAGCCATCAACATCTTTCTTTGGATCGATCGCCCGCATCACGAGCGGCGTATCGATATGCTTCGGCAACGGGAGCTGAACCAAGATACCATGCACTTTCGCATCACTATTCAACTCATGAATTTTCCGAATCAAAGATTCAGTCGTTACCCCATCCTCAAATTTGACGTGTTCGGAAATAATATCACTCTCTCTGGCTCGCTTCAGCTTTTGACGAATATATACGGCTGATGCCGGATCCTCTCCACACTGGATCACGACAAGTTTCGGACTCACCCCAGCAGCAGAAAGCTCCTCTACGCCCTGTCGCACCCGCGCAAGTACCGTCTCAGCTACCATTCGTCCATCAAGAAGTTGCATAGGGTTGTGTAAATGTTTACAATAAGAGCAAAATCAGCATAACAGATTATTCTATGTTGTGGAATATATTTTCATTCAAAACATCCGATGGCCTGAACCTCTATGGAGGGCTCATTGAGGCAAAAAAGTCTCAGAAAAAAGATAAAAAAACATCAGAAACAATCGTAGTGCATACTCACGGCATGACGGATTATTTTTATGATGGAAAATTAGTAGAAACGGTGGCACAGGCGGCAAATGCGTCAGGCCATGATTTTTTTGCGTTTAATAATAGGGGAATGGGGTCGGTTTCGCTCATAGGCAGGCGATTTATCGGGACATCGCTCGAAAAATTTGAGGATTGCAAAAAGGATATTTCCGGCGCACTTTTGGCACTCCACAACCTCGGCTACAAGAAATTCATGCTCACGGGCCACTCAACGGGCTGTCAAAAAATTACCCACTACGCGGCAACCGTGAAAAAGTTTCCGATTGAATCACTCATTCTTTTATCTCCTGCGGACGACGTATCAGTTCAAAAAAAAGAACTTGGAAAAAGTTTTCAGAAATGTCTCAGCGAAGCGGAAACATTCGTAAAAAATCACAAAGGAGAAACAATCCTTCCTCCGGAATTTAAGACGCCAATGTTTTCGGCGCAGCGCTATTACCATCTTTTCAAAGAGAATTCCATCGAGGGAAATATGTTCAATTATGAAAAACCGATTACGGTAACAAGAAAAATACATCAGCCAATCTTGGCTATCTTCGGCGAAAATGAGCAGTATGCCGTTATCTCGCCAAAAAATATGTTAGAAAAAATCGCAGCAACATTCGCACATAAAAAATCAAAAACGGCCATCATATCAAATGCGGACCACAGTTTTCACGGAGAAGAAGCAGCGCTCTACGGGGTGCTCAAGAAGTTCTTGACCTCGGTATAAATATTTTCAGCGGACTCTTCCTTCGTCTCCATAATACGAACGCGTCTCCATCCATGCTTGTCTGCCAGATGCGAAAAATTCACCCGCGCACGTTTCACCAGTTCGTCGTCGGCCTCGTGAATATGTGACTCCTCCCGCGCCTTCATCGCCCTCTCACCCTCGAGCAGCAATGCAAAATCCTCATGTCGTAAATCTCTGTTGAGCATTTCAAGCCACGCCTCGTCTGCGCCTTTCGTCATGCCCCACCCAATTCCCGTTCCGATATAATCTTCCGCGATCACGATCTTGCCATCAGAGAGCCACTTTTCAAGAGTTGGCTGAAATTGAAATCGATTGAGTGTAAACCACATCTGTAACTCCTCTTCAGTAATGGACTGCTTTCTATCGGTACTATTTCGCAAAAAATTATTCAAATATCTACCGGTCGGCTCCAGATCATACACCGGGAATTTGATATACACCGCATCATATCCGTCATCGCACAGCCGTTTTGTCAGCAGCTGAGCGTGAGTCGTCTTGCCAATATTATTGATGCCGTACAGGGTAATAAGTTTTCCGTCCATAGTTTTATCTAAAAAATTACGTCTTATATCCACCCGTACTTCCAAATCCACCACGACTTTCTTTTGTCATTTCCGCTACCTCCTCAAACGTAAATTTCTCAATCTTTACAAACACGCCCTGCGCAATTTTCTCACCTCGTGCTACAGTTACTGGCTGATCACAAAAATTGTACACCTGAACCTTGATCTCATCCGTCGGCCCGCAATAATCATGGTCGATGATACCAATGCCGTGGGGAGTAAGTAATCCCTTTTTCTTGGGGGCACTACTTCTGGATGCAACGATGAGCATATAACCCTCCGGCACAGCGATGACTACATTTCCAGGAATGAGTCCAAGGCTCCGAGGCTCAATCACACACTCTTCTCGCGCCACAAAATCAAACCCCACCGCACCTGCCGTTTCATAGGCGGGAAGGGGAAGGCCAGGATCGATACGATGAATCTTCACATGCATGACAAGACATTAGCTTTAGTGAAAGGAAAAATCAACAGGAGGCCTGGAGAATGTTACCCAAGGGCACTACCTAAAAGTTCATTGTCCAAATGTACAGCAAAAAGACAGCAAAATGGACAGTGGAGTGTCTATAAAGTACGTAAACGCCCACGAGGATCTTTTGGATTCGTGGCAACAAGATACCTAACTCTTGCAATTTTATCGGCAAGATGCGAGAATTCTTTTTCTGCCAAAATCTTATCAACCATATGTTCAATTTTTCGAAGTACATCTCGCGGGTCAGGGGCATTTTCAAAAATGAGAAATATCAAGAGCCCCATCTGTGCACGCCAATGATTAAATTCGGGTTCAGCAAAGATCGTTCTTGCCATATTTAGCACATATATAAGCTTACTTCGGGCATACTCGGGGCTCTCTAGGGCAGCTTTGTAGACGAAAGTAGGATGATTGTGGAAGAGTGAAAATTCCTTTTCCTTTAATATATCTTCAGCGAAGGAGATTGCTTGGCGGAGATGAGATTTTGGGTCACTTGGGCGCTGCTTAATCGCATAGCAAATATAGGAAGGGGTATCATGAAATACCCTAAATTCAGGATCGAGCAGTATTGCTGCAATTTGCCGCTGAGCATTTCTCAAAAACTTTCTTGGATCGGTTGGATAGTTTCGTATTGCATAAGAAATAAGGGCAGGGGTATCGATATAATCAGAAAATTCCGGCTCAGCAAGAATCTCTTCCTGTTGCTTAATGATTTCTAGGAGTCGGCTCACTGGGTCCTTAGGATACTTGAGAACAATTCGTTTCACCATGCCAGGCGAATCCTGAAAGGATGCAAATCGTGGATCATTAAGAATGGCATCTACCAGGCCTTGTTGTTGGCGCAAAAAAGCGAGAGGATTTCGAGGATAGCATTCCAGCGCATGGGTAATATGGGTAGGAGCGTCCATTTCTTTCTGAGCTTCGGGACTACTCAGAAATTGATCAATTGCATCAATGCCATGATAGGCAACACTTACAGGCATAAGCATTTTTGTTTCCACCAGGCCAAACTGGAGAAATATTTTTCGAATCGCACTGGCCTCTTGCGGCAGAAGCTCGAGATCATCTTCGGAGAAGGAATAAGTATGTCGTCGCCCATATCGCGCACAGGCCTTGAGCAGAAGCGTATAATCAGAAAGATTTTCTTTAGGCGGAAGGGCGGCTATCTCAATTCGCTCATGAATCGAGCTAATCGTGGTACGTAAAGTATCGAGCACGAGTTGATCAGCTGCAGATACTGGTCCCTGGAGGCTGAATTCGGCTGACCTTAGGGATGAACGAACACTCGCAATAGCTGGAGATGAATATTCAAATTTCATAGATGCGAATTATACCTACTTTCAGAATGTCTGTCTAGGTGATTCGAGTATAGGAAGCACATGGAAGCAAAGCTAGAAATTGCTAATGCTTCTCAAAAAATATATACTTACCAGCGATAAAAAAGAGCACATAACCCAACGTTTCATGACCACCCAAGAAATCTCCGCCATCAAAAAAGAACTTCCGATCGACTTCGCACCCGGCGGTCAGGCCGTCCTGGAGGGTGTACTCATGCGCAGTCCAAACTATATCGCCGTCGCCGTACGTAATCCTCAGGGAAAAATCGTATTCGAAAAAAAAGCTTACAAGTCATGGGGAAAATACTTCAAAGTTCTCGCGCTCCCCCTCGTCCGTGGCATGGTTGGTATCTGTGAGATGATGATTATTGGCTTCAAGGCGCTCAACTTCTCTTCGGAAGTATTTATGCAAGACGAGGAGTCAACGCAGGATACGCCAACCGAAAAAACTGCCGCCGATGGAATCTTTTTCGCCATCTCTCTCATCTTCGCCTTCTCGATAAGTATTTTTCTCTTTAAATTTGTTCCCCTCTGGATCACCACGCAGCTCCAAAATATATTTCCGGTAATAAAAAGCAACTATCTCATATTCAACCTGATCGATGGCATCCTCAAACTCAGTATCTTCGTCGGTTATCTCTCACTGATGCTCCTTTCCAAGGAAATGAAACGTGTTTTCGAGTACCATGGTGCCGAGCACAAGGCGGTATGGACCTACGAGAAAAATCTCGACCTCACCGTAGAAAATGCCAAAATACAGACTCGTCTCCACCCTCGCTGCGGCACGAGTTTTATTATTATCGTCTTTATCATCAGTATCTTTTCTTACATGTTCCTCCCAAAACAGGACACATTCGCCGCCAACTTCTTCCTCCGAATCGCCATGCTGCCCCTCATCGGTGGTGTTGCCTACGAAGTCCTCAAGTGGAGCGCTCGCCACATCGATAACGCCTTCGTCCGCATCCTCGTCGCCCCAGGCCTCCTTCTTCAGAGGATAACCACGCAGGAACCCGACGACACCCAGCTCGAGGTCGCCCTCGCGGCACTACAGGCTACGGTGGAGTTGGAGCAAAACGGCCTTGATGCCGTGGCCGTCCCGGAGGAGGCCTAATGAAGGCTACGTAATACACTCCAGAGGATCCAAGATATTTCGATATCAAAAAGAGATATGGCCGGGCATGAACACCATGTAATATTCCTGTCATAAAAATGTCAGAATAATGTCATTAGGAGCCGTAAAATAAATATGAGATAATGGGAAATCAACATATGATTACCTATTACCATGCGCAAGAATCAAATACATATCAGGGAAGTTTTTAGTAAAGATATTGACCCGGAACAGCTCAGCAATCGAGAGCTCATCGAACGATGTCTACAACTTGGGAATATCACCCTCGAATCCCGTCGCATGTTCATCGGCCTGCTGCCGCTGGTCGCACGTCGAAAAGCCTATGACATTCGAAAATTCTCATCAGTCCATCATTTCGCATCGATAGTAGGCGGCGTAGGCTATCATCTTGTGGATGAGGTGCTTCGGCTGGATAAGCAGCTGGAGGAATTTCCGCGACTGCGAAAAATGCTCTACTCAGGCGAGATCGGATGGGCGAAAATTCGGCTCGTAATCTCCATGGTGCATCAAGATGATCAGGAACGTTGGCTCAATCTGCTTCGTGATCTATCAAA
>CALREA010000035.1 GCA_943355055.1 Candidatus Peribacteria bacterium
GGGGCATTTCTCCCTGGTGGGGGACTTTTTGATCTCGCTCTTGCGTTGAAACGCGCAAAACACGCGCAAAAAATACTTAGTAATGGGAAACATGAATTCGATGCAAGTGGACAAGAAGTCCATCTCGATCTTCGAGGTATTGATAATCTTGGTGTCGACCATCGCAAATCCGGTATCTGGGCGATAGGGGAGATCAAGGAGGAGCCTGTTGTTGCCGAACCACCGAAGCCTGTCGAGCCGAAGAAAGAAGAACCACCTGAGGTAAAGAAAGAAGAGCCGCCGAAGGAAGAAAAAAAAGAGCCACCACCTCCACCACCCGAAGTGAAGAAACCACCGGAGCCCGTGAAGGAAAAAGTTCCTGAGACGGATGAGTTTCAGCTCCGACGTTTCAAGGAGTTGGCGATGCAGAGACCGGGTGAGCATATTCCGACATTCATCGATGCCGGCGTGTTGATTACTGATTATAATATCGATCTGCATGTGAATCCGTATATCATGTTTGATAAAGAAAAAGGCACGTTTACGTTTGGATTTGATGATGAGGCTCACAAAGATACAAAATTCGTCGAAAAAGCTCAGCAGGTTGAGGTCGCGGGTACCAAAACGGACAAGTGGGGAGTCCGTAATTGGGAAATGAATGATCGTGTTCCGAGTGTGGAAGAAAAACAATTTAAGGCCGTGCTGAAAAAACTCGCTCTCGAGAAAAATCCAAAGGCTGACTTCTCGAAAATTCCCCTCAAGACGAAGCCATTTCCTGCCGAGACGGTCGATGGTGGTGCCACGCTGGATGCCGATGAGAAAAAACCCGAGATCGCGGGAGTGATCGCGTTGGTGGAACTTCCGTCCAGGAAGGACTACGCGAAACAGTATCCTGATGTTCGTACGCCGGTGATTGTGAAGGGTGTGATTTTCCCACCGAGTGTCGCGCCGTATGTTTTCTATCATGCTGAAACCGGCTTGTATACCTATGGTTTTGATGACAAGGTTGCGCCTGTTGAGTATCGGGAGAAGGCCGGTGGTGACGCGAGCGCTGAGCGAGCGTTCAAAGTTGAACTCGCAAAGAGAGTTTTGAAAATGCAGAAAGATGAGGAGGCGGTGAAGGCCGCCGCGCGTGCCGCGCGGCTGGCAGCTACCGCTCCAAAAGTTGCTGCTGCTGTGCCTGTTGCTCCGGCCGTGAAGGCCGCCGATGCCGCCGCGTCTGCTATCGACGCGACTGCAGAACACACACGACTTGAGGCCGAATACGAGAAACTCGCTCAAGAACTGACCGACCTGGGTGTTGATGCCGATGATGTAGATCTCTCCGATATCCAACGTCGGGCAAAAACGAATCCCGGTGCGGCTGCGACGGTAGTCCTGCGCGGGGATCTTGCCGCCAAAATGCCCCTGACCATGAAAGCGTTTGTCACCTACAACGAGAAAGATGGAACGTTTGAGTATCGATTTGATGATGCGAAAAAAGCTTTACCTGATTTCACCAATGCCGGCAAAAGTGACGAAGAGAAAAAATCCGATCTCGCCGGAGGCAAATTTGGCGTTGAGTTGGCGAAGAGGATTGTCGGGAAGAAAGTGCCATCATCTTTGGATTTTCGATTGCCGTAAATTAATAATCGCAATGTATGACTCACCTATTTCACACCTATCGCTCGTCCCATTTTCTGCTCGCGCACATGAGTCGCTGGGTACGAATGGCAGACGATCCGAATCTCGCTACTCTGAAGTCGAATCTTGATACCGGTACGGACGCGATGAATGTTCTGGAAACTTCCGATGCAAAAATTGATAAGGCGGATGTGGAAAAGAAAAAAGCCACCCTCGATGAGACCATCAAAAAAGCAAAAGCGATTTTCGAAAAACTTTCTGCGGAGAAAAAATCCGAGTCTGCTTACGTAGATATGATGGCACAATACGACGCACTTGCCGCAAAACTTGCCGGCCTGGACGCGCTGCTGCTTGAGAAAAAACTTGCGGCTTATATCAATAAGGGCATGGAAAATATCGAACGAAACGCTCGGAATAATCCGGGCAGTGCCGCTACGGTGTATTTCGGCGGCATATTCAGCGAGCTGATTCCATCGAATATGAAAATCACACTGACCTATAACAAAGAAGATAAGGCCGATGGTACACGCGGCGGAACGTTTACGTACGCGATGAAGGGGGATGTGATTCCTGAGATTCTTGATAAGACCTATCGGGCTAATAATGCCGTGGATGGCTCGGCGTTGAGCGCGGCCGACATGATTTCTTCACGTGAAGACTTTGTGAAATGGCTGATCGGGAAGTTGGGGAAGGCTAATGAGAAGGCGAAGCCTGAGGCGAAGCCTGAGGCGAAGCCTGAGGCGAAGCCTGAGGCGAAGCCTGCTGAAACAGAACCTCAAAAACTTGAATTGTTTAAAAATACATTATTTGCCGTTCTTGATGCGCGCGGAATTATCAACAATCGACTGAGTGATCTTTCCGTCATTGATCTGAAAGGCAAAAATCTTGATGATGCGGCAAAAAATCTCACGGAAGCTCTCAAAACAATTCGCCCAAAAAGAATTAAACTATTAAGCATTATACAGCCGACGTTGAGTGCTAAGAATGAAGCATATTCGAATACCCGCACACCCGATACTTTTTCTCTCAATGTTTTTGCATCAAAAGATGATATAGCAAAGTATATTAATGAACAGGTTCTCAATTTTATTCGTAATGGTAGCCAGGATAATAAAGGTGAAGAAGTCGAGGCGGCCAAAAAAGATCCAAATTTCAAAAATGCGAGAAAGGCTTTTAAGGATGAGGATATTACTATCGATGCCAAAGGTGATATTTATGCAAAGACAGGAAATGGTTACGTTGATACAACTTTGTCGACTTTAAATTTTGCCACGCGAATAGCCGTTCCAGTCGCACCTCCCGTTCCGGCTCCCGTTGCGGCTCCCGTTGCGGCTCCCGCCCCAAAACCACCTGAAGCGACTCCCGCCTGCCGCCGATCCGTTGAAAGAGAAAGATGCGGCAACTTCCGAAGCTCTGAAGAAGGAATTAGAGAGCGCGAAGGCCGAGATGTTAAAACTTATGCAAGAGCTTAGGAGTCTGAAAGATACAAATTCATTTCTTGTGAGAAGTGCCGTGGAAGATAAAATAAAAGACAAAGTGGCGGAAATTGATAGAACATTCACTGATGTAACCGCTTTACTTACTGCCGCGGAAACCGCATCAAATAGTGGAAATTTCGAGGAAGCTGTACGAAAATATACCGAGGCGTCCGACACTCTCGACCAGGCCCTTGGAAAAGCGCAAAAAACAGATTCTGATGAAAAATGGCTATCCAATGAGAGCCAAGATGTCATCAAAAAAATGCGTGCATATGTAGCTGTGGAAAAACCAAAAGTACAGAAATTATTTGATGAAAAGAAAAAGGCGTTGGACGAGTTGAAGAAGGGCAAATAATATGCCCTTAGTGGTGTTGCTGAATTGTCGCATACGATGGGGGGAGTTCTCCTTCCGGAACCATTCTCCGTTTTGCTGTCTTTTTGCTGCACATTCGGATAAGGGATCTCGGACGGGTACGCGCTCCTCTGTTCTACGGGGCGCCCCGTTGGAAAATGCCTATTTTTGGCTTACGAAAGCCATTTTATTTTTGAATATTCCAAAAATGATTATCGATGTGCGCATTCAAGATTTAAGAGTCTTTTTTGTTGTTTATTGCCATAGAATTTGCTATAATTGCTTTGTATTTGGGATTTTCCCTCGACCCCACTTCTAGCGAGGTGGGGGAAATTTTTATGTGTAAAGTGTAGCGAATCCAGCCTTGATTCTCTGAAAATTACCACCATCCAACTCTCCCATTTTTGAATGAAATCTTCGGTGATCTATTGCCCTGGCTTGATGAAGACATGCTGCGGCATCAGTAGATTTGTGCCGGTACCCGATATACCAAGTACCATTTTTTAGTTTCGTGGTCGCCGGAATGACAAAATAAAATCCATGAGCTAACTTTTTATAAATAATGACGGGACGTGTAAAATCTCTACTCTTCCCATTTATTTCCCGACCTATATTTTTTCCTACTATTTTTTCATGCAGGTTTTCTTTGAGATGTATCCAATCGGTGAATTCTTTGTCCATGTATGGACCATGGTAGCAAACCGTTCTAAACTTTCTCTGACATTTAGTTGAATAATTGTTGTAATTTTTCTGAAAGAAACGCGAAGCGTTTCGGATTCCGTTTTCGCATCTGATTTCGAAAATGTGTTAGCCCCGCATCCATTTCCGCAGTCGGATGAGGCCGTACCAGATTGGCTTGTAGATCAGTTCTTTTGCGGGTATGTACGTGACGACGCGGCCGCCGAATTTCATTTTGAAGTCGGTGACGCCGGCGAGGGGGTGGTTTCGGAGGGGGTTGCCTGTGGCATCGAGTGATGATATGCCCAGAAAATCGTATTTCGTGTAGCCCTTTTCTTTTGCGTCGCGCATGACTTCCCACTGGAGGAGGTAGGGTGCCATGAGGTGACGATCGTCGTAGGAAGAGGCTCCGTAATAGTAGGTCGCCGTGTCTGTGAAGTAGGTGGCGATCAGAGCGGCAATGGGTTTTCGAGGTGCGTTGGGAGTGGCGAGAACATACGCTATCCAGAGCGCCGCGGAGTCACCGAGGGCCTCGAGCATCGACTCGTAGTAGGCGAGATTGTGGGTTGCGAAGCCGTCGCGGGCACCGGTCTGCGCGATGAGGTTGTAAAACTCATTGACGTGATCTCGGGTGACGTGCTCGATGATGATGCCGTGCTTTTTTGCTACACCGATGTTGTAACGACCCTTGGGCTTCATCTGCTTGAGGATGTCCTCTTCGGAGGGCGTGAGGTCGATAATAAGCGTCGTCTCAGGCGTGTAAGAGGCGTGGGCAGGACGGAGGTGAAGATGATGAATGATGGACTCGTAGGTCGCGGCGAGAGGGGAGTTTTTTTCTATTGGCGGATCGATACGTATGTGAACGATTTTGTATTCGTGGGTGAAACTTTGAATCTGTTCAAAAAATGTTTTGAAAAAATATTCGAGCTGTGCCGGAGAGAGATCGTCGCGAAAGACAGGACCGCGTGGGCACTCGATCCAGGCCATACCTAGAGGAAGAGTGCGGATAATAATGAGGCCCCCACCTAGGGACGCTCCTGCTGGAGTGCCGCCCCCAAGGGACAAGTCTGGTGACCCGCCCCCAAGGGACAAGTCTGGTGACCCGCCCCCAAGAAGTGATTGCGGATTATTGCGGCTGCTTGGCGCGACTTGGACCATTTGCAGATCCGGAATCGTGATGAATAATGTCTTTTCTTTTCCGGGAATCGTACTTTGAAAGTGCGCCCAGATCGATGTCTGATAGAGTGACCCGAGTGGTTGAGATTTTACGAAGTCGTTCCAGACGTGGAGAGCGGGTGTGCGATGTGTTGACATATTTTTCTGTGACTTCGTCGCTTATGGTCGTCCATAAGTCAGAAGTTAATTACTATTTTTGTGAAGATATTGCCCGGGCAGACCTTCCCAGTGGAAGCCTCCAGCAGATGCATAATTATGGCCAAATGATAACAGATTGGCCCAAATTGACCCAAGCTTGACACTTGTTAAATCTAGCTGATTATTGTATAATAGTAGTAACATAAAAAATAAAACCACTATGGATACTCTTCCAACCGATCCAGCTCCAATTCCGACTGACGATGAATCTGTACCCGCTGCCGTCGCTACGACGACAACTAGCACTGCCAAAACCTTTCTCATCATCGCCGCCGTCACTGTGCTGATCGCGGGAGCAGGAGTTGGTATGTGGTTCAAATTTTCTTCCAAACCAAATATTCCTGCTGCGGCTGTAGCCGCAAACGCCGACGCCATGAGCGATGCTCCGCCATCACTCTCACTCCAAAATTCCAATCTGAAAGGTTCATATATTGATACTACGGATAAATGCAAAGGATTTACCGCAGATGACGTGAAGGGGAAAACCGGCGATGGCATGCCACTCACGGCCGTACTGAATGTCGGATCTGTCGCAAAAGATACGCTCGTTACTGATCTCGTGCCTACCGACCCAAACTGTTTGATTCTCGCTATTTACATCAATCACCGATGGGAAATATTTCCGGGCGAGGCCGCGGCGCAGTTTGGCGGTGCCGAAAAAAATGTCTATCCGCTCAGCGATACTGCCACCCTCAAGCGAGGTACGGGGATGATTATTTTCGCCAAACGGCAGGTAGGGAAGTTGCTCGGAGCTCAAAGTGCGCAAACGTCAGCTACAGGAGAAATGGATACGAGCTCCCTCAATGGCGGATGGGCTCTGGTAGCCACTCCTTCCGATGGGCTGCCTGGTCAGACCCTCAAGCAAAATCCACTCGTATGGAGCTATGATAGCGCCGCTCCTGATGCCAAAATCGGCCGTCCTTTTAGTAAAATTAATTCCTTCGATCTTCCTGCCTACAAGTTCACCACTTCGTCGGTCGCGTGGATCCGTACCGGTACTCCGGGCGGGGGAAGTATCACGCAGGGAGAGACGTCTATTCCGGAAGTCCAGAAAACTGCCGTAGCTGAAGAGAAAAAGCCGGAAATCATCAGTGTCACTCCATCTCCTGTATATGCCGGAAGTGTCGTGGATATTGAAATTACCGGTAAGAATTTCGATGGCAACGCTCAGGTAACCTGGGCTGATCCACGATTGTTCATCGCCGATGGAACCGTTGTCGTGAAGCATGATGGCGCGAATGATCTGATCACGCTGCGATTAATGGTTGGTGCCGATTCCGCTCTCGAGCTGAAAAAAGTAACCGTCACCAATCCGAACAAAGACTTCGCGGACAATACCACGCTTGAGGTAATTAAAAAAGCTGTTGAAGATATTGTGCCTCCACCTCCTGATGCCGCTGCCGTTGTCCCACCACCAGATCAAAATAAGCCCCTGAAAAATTCTACAACGATTACTAATGATGTCATACCGCTGCCCAAAGAAAAAATCACTGAACCCCGACCCCCCGTCAAACACCCTCCGGTTATCAGAAAAGTTGACCCTCCTCGCGCATATCAGGGGGATCAAAACAAGGTTATTACCCTTATCGGTGAGTATTTCACCCCGGAGATGGATGTGAAATTCGAAAACGGCGAGGTTGACAGAATTAGTATCGCAACAAAGACCTTTATCAATGATACTACATTTTCTATTCGTCTCTCCCTCGATGCAAAAACTCCGCTCGGTCACAAAAGAATTATCGCCACTACCGTAGACGGTTCCGATGGAAATGATGATTTCGAGGTGCTTGCCAAGAAGGTAGTCGTACCTCGTCCAACGAATACCACCGCCGATGAACGTGTCGCCATTGAGCAAGTCGGACTGAAGATGGAAGGGAAAGGCCATGAGGGTGGCACATTTTTTACTCCTCAAGCCGCTTCAAGTCCGGATCCGATCATTACCTCGATTGAAAATTCAACTATTGAAATCGGGGGTACATCGGATCTCGTCATTACCGGGGAAAATTTTGTCCCGGAGATCAATGGTAATACAACTATAAGCTTTCCGTCTTATTCTGGTAGCTGCCTTTCTTCGCTTGATCCAGTCGTCGACAGCAACACAACCATTCGTGTTACCATTTATTCTAAACCTGCATGTACTGTCGGCGCATATTCTCTCGAAATCACGAACCCAAACGGCAAATCTATTGTGAAGGAAAGTGCAATTGAGATTGTGGAAAAGGATCAAAAATACAAGAGTCTTCTTGATGGGAAACAGGTACTTATTCTTGATACGACAAATAACACCGTCAACACGAAATGGAAACTCGGGAAAGTAACTATATATACTTCTGACAAAAATTTTACTGTGAATTTCGGTGGCATTCCTCCTACGGTTGGCACTTTCAAAAAAATAAATGCCTCTTCTCTCGCGGTTCATCCATCTACTTCCCAAGCCAAACCCGGACTTCAGGTTATCGCAAGCATTAAAGGTACAGCTGGAAGCACCGAATACCGGACAGCCACGGTTCAAAAACTGAATGATGATCAAACGGCATATGTTATTACCAACGATACTACACCTCAAGAAGTGAAAGATATAAAACTCACTGATTTGTATATGCCGGGTATTGGCGAAGAGGCTACAATAGATTCAAGTAAAGTGAAGGCTACTGCACAATCAACACTATCAACCAAGAATCTTACTAAGTCCGGGAATACCGGTGTATCTGCCGCCACTAATAACGCAACTCCGGCAGGAGCAGCGGGAACTGCGTCTGCAAAAGCTGCGGCATCGGCCGCCAGCGGTGCTTCCGGAAGCGGGTCATCCTCATCAAGAGCCTCCACTTCTTCTTCCTCTACCGGAGCTGATAGGCCAACTGCAGGGGGGGCAAGTAGCGCGCCACTCACATTCGCCAATCAGTTTTCGATACTTACTTCTCTTAAACTTGATCCGAAGGTTGGAGATACGGTGTTCATTCAAGGTATCAAAGATAAAACCTGCAAAGATTATCTATGGAAAGTAAAAATTCTTCAGAATAAAAATCCTAAAGGTGAGTATTCTGTTCAAGGAATAGATACACAGGCCAAGGACTGTACTGAAACTGAATCTATCAACAAGCTCATATCGTTATCAAATATCTATCGTTCGGACGAGTATCCGACTAATGTGTATGAAAATCTTGAGGTGTATTTCAAATCTCCGTGGAGTTACGGTTGGGACGTTGGCT
>CALREA010000036.1 GCA_943355055.1 Candidatus Peribacteria bacterium
TTGATTTGAAATTGAGCGAGATGTGGATACAGGTGAGAAATTTGGTAAACATCGCCTACGTGTTGCTCCTGCTCGCGGTAGCCCTCTATAACGTACTAGGTCTAGGTGAGGTCGTCTCTATGCTCGAGTTAAAAAAAGCCCTTCCGAAAATTATCCTCGGACTGGTCCTGGTAAACTTCTCCTACGCCGGTGTAAAAGTCGTGCTCGATGTGGTAAATGTTGGCACCGCCTTCGCCTTCTCTATCGGTCGTACTGACGCCCGTCTCACCCAGGAAACCGCCGCCCAACTCAAAGCGGCCCAGGGTCCCATCTGCGACACCCTCGGCATATCAAAACTCGCGGACAGTATAGGGAATGATGCAGAGGCGAAAAAGAGAGAAGCCGAGATAGCAGGATTGAAAACAGAAAAGGAAAAGAAAGAGCGAAAAAAATACTATGAATTACAGGACAAGGAATCAAAAGCCCTAACTGGCAGTAAAAACGCTATGTGTGAAACGGTGGATGGAAAACTGGTCATCAATAAGCAGGTCAGACAGTATCTGAATAGTTGGAACGTCGACAGTTCATTGATGATTATAGCGATTAAGTTTATGAACATTCAGGACCTGCCAAAGGTTTCACAGAAGGCCGCGAATGGTGGCCTCACCTCGCTCACCATCAATATGCTCTTCTCGGTGGTCATGTTTATGATGTACGCGGTGAGTTTCATCGTACTCATCATCGTGCTCTTCGCGCGCGCCGCGATTCTCTGGATGATTATTATTTTTTCACCGGTCCTCGTCTTCAACGCGACATTCCCGATTCCGGGAGTGGGGGGTAAAACCGACACGATCATCAAAACACTCATCGCGCCGATGCTCATCGGTTTTGTACTTTCGATTGGATTTATCCTGCTCTCAACCATGCAGAATATTAACTACAACGAATCAGGAAATATTATCAGTAACGCCCCGACCTCGAGTATTGATACCTTCCAGGACCTCTTGATCGCTATCGGCAGTATCGTGTTCTTGTGGAAAGGCATCGAATTCGCTACGAGCGATACCATCAGCTCGAAAATTACCGACGGCGTACTCTCAAGCGCCAAAGACGCCGGCACATGGCTCGCCTCCGCTCCATTCAAATACGCCCCACTCTTCCAGGTTGCCACTCCTCACGCCGGCCACGGCGCACTCCAAGAAGCCGGCCAAATCGGCGTTGGTCTGGATCAGGCCCTGTATGGCGCAAAACATTTCCTGGATGGGATTGATGAAAAACGGAGTGTCGATGCAAGGAAGATTTTTGGTATCGATGTTCACGCTACTATGACGCTGGCAGACGCGAAGACGGTTGATAATCTCAAAGATGCCTTGAACAATGACCAAGCTCGATTACGAAAATTAACCGGGACTCCGAGCGAGAGTTCCGATGAAGTGAAAGATCTCAAGAAACATGTGCAAAGAATGGCAGGAGGTGATTCGGCGTTAAAGAATGATCCGGATTTCAAAAAACTTCATGAGGCTCTTGAGGCTCCATCGTTTAACTCAGCAACAGTCGCGGCTGCTGTAAGGAGAATCGCAGAGCGCGCTGCCCCCGCCGCGACTCCGGCAGCACCGCAACCAGTTGCCGCAGTAGCTGAAACAGTAAGCAAAGGGGGCGTAGCAGTTACAGTTATAAATGGCCTGAAACCTGGAGCTGCATCAACTCCCGATGATGAAGATGTAGCGAGAGCCATTGGAGAATTTAATGAGGGTCTCAGAAATAATGCGGGGATGCGCGATTATGCATTAATAGGAAAAGAAATAGGAAAACAGTGGAAAAAAGATGGGGTTGATGGGGCAAAAGGAAAAGTGGCGGCAGATAAAGCAGTTAGTGAATTACAGAAATTGACACCACCAATAGCGCCGGCAGATGCTCAAAAATTAGTAAATGCTATCAAGGCTGCCCTATAACCCCCAGCCTCACCCCAACACGAAACTTGCAATATATGAAAAATCTAGTAGAATATAATCACATACAGGTCAGGCAGGTCAGAGGTAGAAGGATTCATAACCCCACACGCCTATGAAAAACTGGATATTGCGATACCAGCACCTGAAGGGTCATCAGTTTGAGAATAATATTGTATTCACAGGAAGATGGGCTTTTTTTGTGGCGGGTTCCGGCAGCGCGGGATCGACCGGTTCGGGCAGTGGTAAATCCGGCGACTCGGACGACGAGGAGAAGACACTCCGGAAGCCGGCTACGCCGCTCGACGCGCTTACGGATAGCATGGGAAATAAACTCATGGGTTCGCTGAATTCGACAAACGCGGATGATCTTCTCAAGAATCTAAACAAGATGAAGCGTGACGGGAAAATCAGTATTGGGAATTTCGAAAAGGCGAAAAGACTGGCGGCCAGTGGAACATTTTCAGATAGGACACTCGCGTTACGTCTGACACAGGGCTCTGTTACCGCATATCGTTTCAGTAAAATATACGATTGCCTCCATCTTCCCCAGGGTGATGCCCACGAACAGGGACTTCGCAAGGACCTCGCCGAACACGAACTTACCGGGAAAATTGCTCCTTCGGATTTCGATCTCGCCCTCTCGGCAATTGATAGTCAAAGCGAGAAACACCGGAAAGCCGCGGAGATATATATCAAAAATCCAAAATCAGTAAAAGATTTCAAAGCATTCATGGACGGCAATCCTCTCAACGAGAAAAAGGCATTGCATGACGTTGCGGGTGTGAGCGCGTTCGACAGCGAAGAAGACCGCTTCCGCAAGAGCCTCACGGAGTTTGTGGGAGTAGAGGCGCAGGATTATTTGAGTTCAAAAATTGATTCCCGGGAGGACGGAGAAAAAGTGCGCGCCATGATTCACGAATTTGGGACAGAGAGTCAATCACACCTCGATTCATGGGGAGAACTCACGAACAGAACAAAAGAATCCGTGGCGAAAGGCGATCCAAAAATTGAAAAAGCGATCGACATTATGTTGAGTGAATGTTTTGGGGATGCTATGAGGAAGTCGGAAAAAAGAATTGATAGAGAAGATATGAAACAGGCTATGGCTACGGCGCAAAAAAATACGGGCGTAGATCTATCGAAACTCATCCCGAGTGACACTCTCCGACATATCGAGGAGCGACTTCGATTCCTCCAGGACATTCAGGCGAAAATAGCGAAAAATTATGATCATATCACGGCAAAAGAACTCGCGCCGCGCATGGAAGAGACGATGAAACGGGTCAGGCTGCAGCAGGATATAGCGAATTGCAGCCGTCAATCGGGTATCAACCTCAAACCCGGAACCAAAATTCAATATAAAATCGAGGTACTTCATGATGATAATACGATCGAACATCAGTGGGTAACGACCGAAGTTCAAGGAGTATTTTTGGATAAACCTTCAGGCGAAAAAATCGAATGGAACGGAGAAAGTTTCGAGATGGAAGACGCTCCGGTTGTCGTCGTCACGGGCGCGGGACGCGAAACATTCGGCCGTTTCAAAAAATGGGTCACGGATACGCAGGCACATCAGGTGATTGATTCTACGCAAGAGCTGGACCGTGAGATTCAATTCGACGCGATGAACCTTCCTGTCGAAGAGGGCATGGAGTTGGAATATGAAACAAGAAAAGATGAAAAAAATGTGACAAATTTTGCTAAAATAGCCAAAATCCTTCCGAATGGATTCATCGAACTCGATAGGGAAGTAGCCGTGGTCTACCCGGGAAACGGCACGGTGGCCGGACAAGTGCTCACGAAACCTGTCAGCAAAAAAACGCTCACCTACGGGGAATTCGCGCAGTGGATGAAGCGATTTCACGTCGTGCCACATCTCACAACGGCTCAGCAGGCTGAAAGCGCCTACAACAATTGGAAATCAGTTCACGGTAATCCTGGCGCCGCGCCCGTGAGTTTTCAAAAGGGCGGACAGATGGCCTACGGTCCTATTGAACAGAAAAGCACGCTCACGGTAAAAGACGTCACGAAAAAAGATGACATCGAGATGACACGCATCAACAAGGCATCATATCGACCCGCGGAACTCCTGCGCACCGCCATGAAGGCCAATTGGCGCTCCAATGACCCGCTCGCCGTGGCCACTGCCGCCACCGCATCAATCCCGGAAAACATGCGAGCACAAGCTCGTGATAAATACGCGAATGAACTCCAATCGGAACTTGACGAGCTCGCCGATATGCAAGACCTGGAGAACGAATCCCACGCCCTGCACGATGAACACGCGAATGGCGAAGGAGAGGCAGCCGCAGCCCCCGTTCGTCATATTGGAGCCAACGAATCCCCGGAAGATAGACAAGAGCGAGAGTGGAAAGAGGCGGAAGCAGAAAAGCAAAAAGCAAATGTAACCATTCCGCACGAAGGGATGATTTCTCAGCTATGGAATGAAACGCAATTCCTGAGTTGTCAGGATGTAGGGCAGCTCGCCAAGCATATCTGGGAGTATTGGACACGTACCTGGGAGCGTAAGATGAAGAATAGATTTGCAAAATTCGGCTCGCACCTGCCATTCATTGGTACGGAGATGTTGCGTATCAAGGAAGACACCGAACACGAGGAAGTCGGAAAATTCAAACACGCCATGGAGCATATGGGCGACTTCGAGGTTCGTGGTTTGCTCAACACAAGTTCCAATCAAGACCAGATCAAGGCCTGTATCGAGGTTCTCACCGAGAAAGGCATGATGCGATGGGATGATATACGTACGTGGAATGCGATTAATCGTATCCCGGCGCTCTCGGGTGACAAAAAAATTCCAATCCCAAATGACGGTAATGCCTATGCTATTGTAGGCATGAGTTCTTCGGGTATGCCAAAAAGAGGAATGGATTACCTGAAGGAAGCATTCGAGAATATCTGGGGAAATGATAACCTTTACAACGAATGGGTCAGCAAAAACAAAGGTGCCTACGATTCCGGAATGGCAAAGTATAAGGGCGATGCTGAAGCACTCGAAAACGAGCCGGGCGGTATCAGCGCTGGTATGAGACAGCTACTGAGTGAGCATGTGAAAGGAAATCAGGTTGATCCGCAGAAGTATGAGGAGTTTATTCGATATGCTATCGATAACGGGAAGTCGAATGCCGAAAACAGACTCTACTATATCGTTATGGGAGTAGCGACGAATTTACTTACCCTGGATCGAGTAGCGGCGATGAACACACTCTGTAACAAGCAGCCATGGCTGGACTTCTTCACGCAGGCGAAAGATGAAGATAAGCCCTTGACGCTGACCGCCATGCAAAGTCAGGTACCTCCTCATTATAGACGACCATTTACCGTGAAGGATTTCCAGATAATGGCGAATTTTTTTGATAAGGATCCTGATACAAGTAAAAAGAAATGTGGCCCGGGAAATCACGTAAAAGATTTCTTTTGGAAAAGAATCATGCCTCATCATACGACACAAACGCGTACATCGAAAGGATCAAGAGCCGGAGAGGGCGTGGATCACGATGATGCTCATTTTTTCATACCATGTTTGGATTATCAGCAAGTCAGGAAGATGTGCGGACCATCAGCAGGAGAAAAGCAGTATTTTTCCCCGGAAGGGCACCTAAACGTGTTTCCCGGTTTCAGTGAGTGGATGCGTACGCTCGCGGAGCTGAAAGATAGAAATAAACTCGAAAAAGCGATTCTTTCCTATGTGAATTACGATGGAATTATTAGCAACAGATTTCTCAAGAGCGATACCAAAAAGACCAGAATTTCCGACTCGATTTTAGAGAATAACGTGTCGGTGGTTGATAATTTCGCTACGGCTAAATATCATAGAGATCAGATGCAGGAGATGATTATGAAGATCGGAGCGGCAACAGGCAGAACAGCCAAGTGGAAGCCATTATTTGATGAAATCAAGACGGCGGAGCAAGATCCGGATGGCTCCAAGCAGAAAAAAATCGAAAGCTTCATCGAGTATTTTGGACCGGAGTTGAAGAGCGCGATAGACAGCCTTCCGGGAGGGAGTGAAGGGCTTTTTAAGATAGTGAATGACGCGCACCTAAAAGGCTACACCGGAAAAACGGATCCGGAAGTAGTACGAAGAATCAAAGCGCAGCAGGCCGCCGCGGCGGAGGCGTAAGAAAGAAGTGGCCGAGGCGAGTGTGGTTGGAGCATGGGGAGTATTTTTCAAATAAATTGTTTAGGCGCCATTATTTTTGACACGATTAATGCTCAAGTGCATCTTTTTGCCACCCTTTGTTACACTTCAGAATTGATTATAGGGGTTTGAGTTTTCACGGTATGGGTGAGTAAATGCTCACTCTACAATATTTCACCCGGCGCGTGACGCGCAAATGGCTTATTAGTGTGTATTTTAGTGGTTTTTTGAGGATTTTTGGAGTAGTATTTCGGGTACGTATTCCTTCATCACACAAGCCCATGACACAGAAAATTTCATCAGAGGTTCAGGAGATTCGGTCGATTGACGTATCACGCAAGGTTGATGCGCGCAAGATCAGCGAGACGGTTCAGCAATTGCATACTCAGTTTCGCATCTACGGCCGCAACGCCCGTGAGTGGATGCGCAAGTGCGTGTTGATGTTGCCTGCGTTGGAGCGTGAACGAGTCTGGGAGAAGAAGGGATTCGGATCATTGACCGAGTACGCGGGGAGGTTGTCAGGCATGAGCCACAAGACCGTCAGTGATGGACTGCGAATACTGCGTGCGGTTGAACATATGCCAGATATCATGCGTGTGATCGAGGAGCGAGGCATTAATTGTGTGAAGCCCATCGTGACGCTCTTAACACTGGAAAATCAGCAGTTCTGGGCGGAAAAGATGAGAGTCATGAGTCAGCACGCGCTTCAGATGTATCGAAGCGAGCGTGAACATCAAAACATAATACCCCCTACCATATCCGATTCGAATACCACGGCTTCACTTGCCATATTTCGAGAGGGCGCCCTCTCGAAAACCATCAATAAACCGCATGAAGAAGCCATCGAAAAAATAAATAATACAGAGAACGCCACTACCACCGACACCGCGCGCGATTCATCACGAAAGAAAATAATTGGTATTCCACTCTCCGAGTCCACCCTTAATCGTCTCACCAAACTCAAAGGCAGCGACGAGTGGGACACCCTCATGAACGAGCTACTCGATATGAGAGAAAAAATACTCGAGCAAGAAAAACCGGAGGAAAAAGTTACCGACTCCAGGCACATCCCGACCGGCATTCAACGATTTGTCATAGCAAGATCGAGGGGTATATGCGAAGCGGGAGCGTGCGCGAAGAAGTATGAAATATTGCATCACACCCAGAGATTCGCCTCGGAACAAACACACGACCCTGACAGAATCATCGCCCTGTGTACCTCACATGAACGCCTCGTACATCTGGGGTTGGTGGAAGATGAATATATCAAGCCGAAGGAGTGGAAAATCCTACCCGAACCCGACAAGAACGATAAAAAGTACGCGATCGATCAGTTGGTGCAGAGGTACCGAAGGCCGGGGTGAGGCAAATCGTCGGACGAGCAGCGCAGCACGTGACACAAATACACACAGCGAAAACGCACAGCACACGGTCGCAACACATGACAAAAAACATGACGCAAAACGGCACGTCGATTCGTTACAGCCCCAACGCGATCTTGCCAGCCGAGATTTCAGCGATTTCGCGGGTGATACCGGCCTGACGGACCTGATTCAAGTGTAGGGTGAGGTCTGACATCATTTCAGTGGCACTATCCGTGGCGGCACGCATGGCGACCATTCGAGCCGAGTGTTCGGACGCAGTCGTCTCCAGGACGGCCTGGAAGAGCTGCATGTGGGTCAATTGAGGAAGGAGTTCTTCCAAGATGACATCAGCCGAAGGTTCGTATAAATATTCCGCGCCTTCATCCTTCACTTCCTGAGATAAATGTTTGAATAAGTTGAGTTCAGCTCCCATTTCGATGAGCGTTTCCGTGCTAAACGGCAATATTTGGAAAGCGGTAGGTTTCTGGAAAAGCGCAGAGAGGAAGTGCTGGTATACCAACACCACACGATCATATCGCTTCTCCAAATACGCATCCAAGGCAATTTTTCCAACAGGAAGGGTTGATTCGAGAGATGGTCGGTTCGTCATGCCCGTGAACGAGGCGACGACATTTCGGCCCGTGCGAGCCAAAAACTCACCAACACGTTTTCCAACGGCCATGTAATCAATTTCAACTTCCGCTATCTCCTTACGAAGCTCTTTCTCGTGTTCAACTACTTTTTTGAATAACAACGCGTTGAAACTTCCGCAGAGTCCACGATCGGATGAGTAAGCGACCACAAGCACGTGCTTCGTCTCAGGACGCACCTCGAGTAATGGATGGAGGTCAGGATGGGTTTTGTCAGCCAAATGCGAGAGCACCATCAGCGCGGTTGAAGCGTACGTACGCATGCCCAGCGCATGATTCACCGCACGTTTCATTTTCGCCGCAGACACGAGCTCCATAGCTCGAGTGATCTGCTTGGTTGCTTTGATGGATTTAATCTTTCTGCGTATTTCTCGACTTCCTGCCATGGTTTTATTTGTTTAGAA
>CALREA010000037.1 GCA_943355055.1 Candidatus Peribacteria bacterium
ATAGTTTTGCAATCCGATTTTCTCTTTCAACTCAACGCATGACGAAATATTCGGCAGTGGATCAGTCAAACTTGCATAGGTTTTGTAACCTCTATCGCTTACCTGCGCCTTAATTCTCCATACCATCTCCGACATCTCCCCACGAGTGATTTTTTTCTCAGGATAATCAATGGAAACCGGAATTGCCTTTTCTTCCGCCATAGCACTCACAAATGGCTTGTACCAAGGCTTCCACTCATTCATCGGGATCAGCCCACCATCACCCTTCACCGAAATCGCCGGCACGATAATCTTACTCGCCTCCACGATGCTGATATTTAATTCCGGCTTGAATGTTCCATCGGGATATCCGCTCACGAGTCCTCTCGTCTTCGCCTCACAAATATATTTTGCAAACCACTCATTTTTCACGTCTTTGAAACAGCCGGACCCCTTCGGATCCGCAACTGCCGCCCCAATAATAATCTTCATAAACTCCGCGCGATTGATCGTTGTATCCGGCAAAAATGTCCCATCATCGTAACCTTTTACCAGGCCCTTATCTTTCAAATACGCTATGGCCGCCTCGTTCGGATGCTGAGAAACAACATCGGAAAAAGCGGTTTTGGTGCCGGCATCTCCAGTGTTCTGGGCGCTCTGCTTGCTACTCGCATCATTCAGCCCGTTCTGTTGTGCCAAGCCCGTTCCTACAAATCCCACAAACACCATCGAAGTTACGGCTATAGCCAAAACCCCTGACAAGAAGCGACGAAGAATATACATAAAAATATAATAAAGAATTAGGAATCAACATACACTATACCACCATGTTTGAAAGAAAGTTACAGGTAGAGAATGCGGACACGTCGCATATCACTTCTTTTGCGCCTGCCCGTTCGCCAGTTTCACGGGTGATACTTTATCGAACCTTCCGCTCTGTACTGCGGCGGCGCCTCATCGGCGGAACTCTTCGCGTGCATGCCTCACCTCGGGCTTCTGTACTTCTGCACCAATCGATCAACCAGATACTTTTTATCGTTCTTGTCGGGCTCGTCCACGATTTTCCACTCTCTTGGTTTTATATATTCATCTTCTATCAATCCAAGATGCACAAGACGTTCATGTTGTGTACACAGAGCGATGATTCGGTCGGGATCGTGCGTTTGTTCTGCGGCGAATCTTTGGGTGTGATGCCATATTTCATACTTCTTCGCGCACGTTCCAACCTCGCACACACCGCGCGATCTTGCTATGACGAATCGTTGAATGCTGGTCGGGATATGACGTGATTCCGTAACTTTTTCCTCCGGTTTTTCTTGTTCCAATTTTTGCACGCGCAATGCAAGGAATTCTTCCATGAGATTATTCCAATCTCCATCTTTACCATTCAATTTTTCCAACTGTTGGATAACTTCCGGCCTGAGAGTGATCTTGAAGATTTTTTCAGGTAACAACTCGCCACTCGACTCAATGGTATCAGAAATTTCCATGGCTTTCCCTTGCGGAAAATAAGCTATTTCTTCCGACCCGGGTCGGAAATTTATGTCAAGGGTTCGGACGTGCAACGATGCGCTATCCAAGATCATCACGCTCCTTGCTTCGTGTTCTCGCTCCCACTCCTGTCGATAGAGAGCAAGTGTCTGTTTACTCATCACCCGCATCTTCTCCGCCCAAAAAGCTTGATTTTCCATTGTCAGCAAGGTGAGTATCGGTCGCACAATGCCAATTCCTCGCTCCTCGATCACGCGCATGATGTCAGACATACCCTCTACCGCCCTCAAAACCCGTAATCCCTCATACACCATCTCTTTACTCATCCCTGACAACCTCGCCGCGTACTCGGCCAATGACCCGAAGTCTTTTTTCTCCCACACTCGTTCACGCTCGATCGCCGGTAACATCAGTACGCACTTGCGCATCCACTCACGGGTGTTGCGACCGTAGGAGCGAAACTGAGTATGTAACTTCTGAACCGTCTCGCTCGTCTTGCGCGCATCAACCTTGCGCGACACGTCAACCGACGGAACCGATGATGAAATTTTCTGTGTCATGGGCTTGTGGGATGATTGAATACGTATCTGAAACACTACTCCAAAAATCCTCAAATAACCACCAAAACATATATAAACAAGCCATTTGCACGTGACGCGCCGAGCGAAACATTGTAGAGTGAGCATTTACTCACCCCTTCCAAAATAAACAAAAAAATGATATGAATAAAACATGAAAAAAATCACACTCATTATCGTTCTCGCATTCATCCTAAGCGTAGGAATGCTTACATCTTCGCAAGCGTTATCCGTAAAAAACACACGCCTCCAAAAAATTCTGTTCAACATGCAGCAACGACGTGCGGCCGTGCTAGTAAAAAAGCAAAAAATCTCGATGTCTATCGCGGAAAAATCAGTAACAAAAATAAAACCAATCATTATCAACCAGGTAACAAGTCCACCAATTTCACCAACTCCTACTCCGCCCACTTCACTCATTCCGGCTACACCAACGACATCTCCTACTCAACCATCTCCATCTATATCTCCCCCACAGCAAATTGCAATACCGGTCATCTCTCCGCAATCACCACCCACCCCAACAGTCGCGCCTCCTCCGCAACCCACTCCACTTCCAACTCCGCCCCAACCACAGCTCCGTAATGGCCTCTACGTCTGGCAACCAACCGACCTCCTCGCTAACCCCGATACCTGGATTACGAAACTTCAAACCATCAACATTGGTGGAAATTCAAATCAAGCCGGCCAAAAAATAAATGAAATCTACCTATCGGCATATCACGGAACCTACGCCTCACTCGCGACACAATATAGTACCGCAATCGCCAAACTCCACGCGGCCAACATCCAAGTCTATCTCCTAGTGGGAAATTACGACTGGGCTATTCCTGCCACATGGAGTTGGATAAATACCAATTACGTTCCACTCGCGGCGAACTTCGACGGGGTCATGCTCGATGTTGAACCGTGGGTCAACACCGCGGACACCGCGACCAAGACGTGGTGGGCCACCGTACAAGCTCCACAAGACTTCCAAACCTTCCTAAATAACTGGAAATCTGCAATAGGTCCGACAAAAAAACTCACGCTCTCTATCGCCAATTGGCATGATACGGCGACTCCGAGTCAGACAAATTTTCTCACAAAAATATACGAATCCAATGCTGACTTCATCACCATCATGGACTATTCGACAAGCGACTACATCAGCCGTATCGCCTACGAAACGACCCTCGCCAAGCCGATCAACATCGCTTTTGACATCGACAAAACGGTAACTCCCGACCCATCAATTGTTTTTTACACACTCGCCGAACTCAAAAACGCAATCACGATGACGCTCACCGCGTATCCATCAATTCGTGGATTTGCCATCAACGATCAGGAGCTTCTCAATCTTGGAAATTAGGAGGAACTTCGAGCATGAATGATCGTGGATTTTCTTTCAAGGAAAAAGTAACACGATTATTTTTGGTAACCGAGAGATTGGATCGCGCCTCTTGAACCAGTTCCAGAATGGTAAAACGCGCGTTCCAGGAGTAGCCCGGAGGAAGCGATACCTCCCGCAAAGACACATCAATTGCCTCTTCAAGTTCAGTAACGCTCACCCATGTACCGGTTTTTTCCGCTAACGTCCTGAGGCAAATATGCATGCAATGCGACTTCACTTGCGAATCAACATAGGAGAGCGTATGGGTAAATCGTAGAGGACTGGATAGTGGCTGAATATTAAGTTTATTGAGCCATTCGCGAACATCCCACGAGGGGCGGACGGTAGTCCCGCGAACAGCCTTTTGTGTTTGGGAAGCCGCAAGAGTGACAGCGCGTGAAATTTCATTATCATGTTGTATTTGGGCGTGGTTCTCTTTAGTAACAAGTCCATAGGCAAAACCATGACTGTCAGTCTCTCGTATAATAAGCCGATAGGGGGACTTCGGCATCCGCTTGAGCTGGGATTCTATGGTAGAAATATGATCTACAAAAATACCATGGAGAAGGACATATTTGGCATGACTTCGAATTTCGCGCTCAGAGAAAAAAGTTCCTTGATGAAGAAAGAGAAAGTTAAAAATACGATAAAGATCAACAGTCTGTTTGTTGAGATTGAGAAACTCTTCGAGAAATTTTGCATCCTTTCCGGCTGGAGTAATAGATTCAGGAAGAGGAGATATGGGAGGAGAGAGTGATGTTCGCGCCATGAAAAAAGTTTGAGAAATAGCAGGTCGCAATTATAGATCATAAAAAAGTAGTGTCAATAGTCTTGCTTAAATCAAAGCTCGCTCCAGCAGGAGTGCCCCTTGGGGGGAAATCTCCTTTTTCGCTCTCTTCATTGCGCCCGACCCCCATTTCGTGTATACTGACCCCAGAAGCAGTAAAAGATGCGTATCGGTTAGTAGACATAACAAGAGTATTTTTCTTTCATCTTCTATACAAAATAAGCTTCGAGCGGACTTGTCTAAGCCGCTTCGAAAACTATTTCCTTAACCCTTTATTTTTCTCATACATGTCTGAAGACAAATTGACGAAATGGCTTTCCGAGAAGTTACTCGGCACGCCGCAAGGTGCCAAACCGGCACCCGCTGGATCAAATAATCCAGCACCCAAGCCTGCTATACAGGCACCAAAAACAGTAGTACGTCCTAATGCGCATCCCGCACCACGTCCTGCACATGGACACCCATCTCGTGGACCTAATCCACATCAAGGGAATCGACCTCGCCAAGGTGGCGGCCGTCGTTATCCTACTCAAGCCGTACCAAAACAGGTCGGCAACATCGCAACTCCACACGGAGCCGTTCCCGCGCACCGCGCACCTTCGAGTGAGCACGTTCGTATAATGGCGCTCGGCGGTCTCAACGAAGTCGGACGCAACTCGATGATTTTCGAATACGAAAAAGATATTCTCATCGTAGATCTCGGTTTCCAATTCCCTGACGAAACGATGCTCGGTATTGATTACATCATTCCCGACATATCGTATCTCCAGGACAAGAAAGATCGCATTCGCGGTATTCTCCTCACGCACGGTCACCTCGATCACGTCGGAGCCATCCCCTATTTGATCGAGCAGCTCGGATTCCCGCCGGTATATGGAACCAAACTTACCCTCGGTATCGTAAAAAGAAAACTCGAAGAGTTCGGACTGGAAAAAAGAGTTCGTTTCGAACAAATCACCGCCGATGACAATATTCGATTCGGTAAGTGGGACGTAAGTTTCTTCCGAGTAAATCACAGTATTCCCGATGCCGTCGGTATCGTACTCAAGTCTCCACATGGAACGTTTGTGCATACCGGTGACTTCAAATTTGACCTATCTCCTGCGGGAGATCAGCGTCCTGCTGAGTTCGACAAAATCGCGCAGCTGGGAAACCAAAACATTACTGCACTTTTCTCGGATTCGACGAATGCACTCCGTCCCGGACACACCATGTCTGAGCTGGAGGTGGCTAAAAATTTGGAAGACATTATCAAGAACACCGAAGGTCGACTGATCATCGCCGCCTTTTCTTCCCTCATCGCTCGTGTTCAGCAGATCATGGACTTCGCTCTCAAGTACAGGCGTAAAGTGTACATCACCGGACGAAGCATGATGGAGACGCTCGAGGTGGCCAAAAATCTCGGCTATCTGAAATATCCAAAAGACTTGGTCCACGACGCCGCGCGCATGGGCAAGACCCACGACAAAGAAACACTGATTCTCACGACTGGTAGCCAGGGTGAGAGCGTATCAGCTCTCTCTCGTATCGCCCTTGGCACGCATCCGATGGTGAAGGCAAAAAAGGGTGACACGGTTATTCTTTCTTCTTCGCCGATTATCGGTAACGAACGCTCGGTCAACACCGTGATTGTAAATCTCTGCCGTCTCGGCGTGAAAGTTATTCACAACAAAATGGTCGATGTGCACACTTCCGGTCATGCCAGCGCGGAGGACCTCAAGCTCATGATTACGCTGGTCCATCCGACCTATCTTATTCCCGTACATGGCGATTACTATATGCGTCAGGGACATATGCAGCTCGGATTTGATCTGGGTATGAAAAAAGAAAATGGTGTTCTCGTGGAAAACGGCGATGTCATCGAATTCAAAAATGGAGTCGGAAAAGTTACAGGAGAAAAAATCTCTACGAATTATGTCCTCGTCGACGGCCTCGGTACCGGAGATACCGGAAATCAAGTGATGTTGGATCGTCAAATGATGGCAGAAAATGGCGTATTGGTAGTACTTCTCTCGATTGATAAAAAGTCGAATAAACTTCTCCGCGATCCGGATATTATCTCCCGCGGATTTATTTACATGAACGAGTCGGAAGAAGTTATGGCCAAAGTTTCCAAAGAAGCCAAAGAGATTTTCACCAAATCCATGTCCAAAAAACCCGACATGAAACGCGGCGAACTCAAAAATAATATTAAATTAAGCCTCGAAAAATCCATCCAACAGCTCATCGAACGTCGCCCGCTTATCTTACCTATCGTGGCCGAGCTCGACAAAGACGGCACTCCTCCAGGAAGAGAGCTCCCATCGATGGAGCATAAGCATTAACACCAACGGAGTTGGTGGGATCCCGTTTCCGTTTCCTCTCTACCGAACATTCGGATTAATCCCGCCACCCTTTCCGGCATGTCCCCCTTTCCCCGCACGATAGGCAAAAATTGGCAGCGCTAATACACCAAAGAGCGCTGCTTTTAGTGCAAGCCGACAACCGCCTTTGATCGCACTAATACCTATATTGGCAACACCCCTGACAACCTCTTTTCCCTTATCAATTCCAAAATCAATCCCCTTTCCCACGAGGTTTTCTGCAGTCTCTAATCCCGGTATCATGTCTCGGTATTTCATACTAAAACAATCATACAACGTTATATGACGATTGTCAAATTTAGCTTTATTTTAACTGGTGGGCAGGGAGGGATTCGAACCTTCGTAGGCGTAAGCCAGCAGATTTACAGTCTGCCCCATTTGACCGCTCTGGTACCTGCCCGAGCCAACGAATTATAGCGAAATCCCCCCTGAAGGCAAAGAGAAACTCAAGTGAACGAGGTTTATACAAATTTCAGCTTTGTAAAAGTAGAGAATGAAGTAATTTCTCGCAAAGGAAAAAGTACAGCTCTCGGCATATTTGCACATTGCCACGGAGTTGGAGATTTTATATTTTATGAAGGGCTTAAAAAAAGAGTCACAAAAATCTTACAAGATTATGAATAATTTCTGACACGGAAATGGCTATTATAAGCCATAATAATTGACTAAAGGCGGATAAAGTATTAGCATCCAAGAATGCAGTATTATCAAACCAAAGCAGGAAAAATATCAGGAACGAACTTCAAGGAAGTTCATCAAAAGGCTTTCGATGTGTATGTCGAAATAAGGAAAAAGACGAAGAGGAGGCCATATATTCGATCAGTATACTTCAGGAAGGAGAAGGTGTTCCTCAATTTATATTGGGAACATTTATTAAGTCAGGACAATTGGAGAGATCGTCTTCGTCGGATTAAATATTTCATCGCCGCCATTGAGCTCATGAAAAACACGACACTTGAGCCAACTTCGAAAGAAAATCCAAATAAGTCAGGTGAGATATTTCATCGATTTTCGGGAAAAGCTCGGGACGGTGAAGTATTTTTTGTGCAAATAAAAGAATATAAAAAGAAAAACCAAAAATATTTAATTTCAATATTTCCAGAATAAAATACTTACAAACGAAAAAGATCTTCCGCTAGGCGTAGTTTATAAACTACAGGCCGAAGATCTTTCTACAAGCTCATTATACCGCACGAAGCCAATGTAATCAACAAAAAATTTGAGCGAAAGTTTACGCCCCCTGATAATCCATCAGCGTGTCATAAGCCTGTTCATTGCACTTGGTTCGTATTTCTATGAGTGCGAGAGGATGACATTTAAGCTTCTCGATATCGGGAAGAATGAGAGTACTATTTTCTAAAGCATTGGGATATACCCTCGTCTGTCCCATTATCCCCTCCCGTATTTTCATTCCCATCAAGCACGCGTCCACTTCTTTCGCCGTACCGTCACACTGGCAGACGACGATATCGCGCATAATGGAGGGATAATTACCTCCGGTATTTTTAGCCACGATGGCTCGCTCGAGAGAAGTATGGCTCACGCGCACTCGATAGCCAAGTCTTCCGATATTCGCGTCATAGAAACCGCCATCATCAAGCACATCAGAATGAGGAGAAAGTGGTTGAGACATAAAATTTTTATAAAATATACAAAAAAATATTCAGTTCGGATTATCGCTTGTCTTCGCGATTCGTCATACGCTCAAGTCGACGATGCCCTGCCTGAGCACAACTGCGAACAACTTCATTGATAATCGCCCCACCACTGCCTCCATACTCGGGAAACGTTCGCGTATCCGCATTACGTGCCATGCAGGCCCGCACCTCCTTCGCCGTCCCATCACAATGGC
>CALREA010000038.1 GCA_943355055.1 Candidatus Peribacteria bacterium
CGTGCCTCATACCCTCCGGATGAGATGAAACTTGATGAGTCCTGAAGCATTCTGTGCCAATCATCACGAGCCATACTTACAAATGGAAGAAGTAGTTCGTCCGGAATATACTGGAGTATTTTTTCGAATTCTTCAGGGCCGAGGGCGGCGCCAATAAGCGCAGCGATGACCGGTACCATCAGTACATTTCTCCCAATGATTCCCGTTCTGCGAACTAGTCCATTTCTTTTCTTTATCTCTTCAGCTGACGTTATCGGAAATTCTCCGCCCATCCAATACGCGCCTGTCTTGCCGTTGATTATGGCACGAGCTTCTTCGAGCGCGGGCTGTAGCGGTGCGAGTATTTGAGCCATGTCGGTATTTTTCGTTTCTTCCATGTGAATCTCCAGAGGAATTTTTTTGAATAAATATCCGGCAGCAGTTGAGTGAAATCGTATCGTATCGAAATATTGATGATCTCCTTCTGCCATGGAAAGTCCAATATGCACTATGACATGGTCTTCTTTTGCTGATACTCCAACCACGATGTGCTGACCGTGAACTTCCTGCACGACCGCCCGTGATAATCCAGGTACCGGCAACGTGCCATCCGATGAATCATGAAAACCGAGATTCTGTCTGAAATAGTCTAGAACGGCATTGCCCAGCATTTCGCAACCTTCTGCTCCTGGTGAGAGTTTTCTTGCCTGATCTTTTGGCGGAATGTAGGGGTTTAGGGTATTCATGATGCGTTATTTTTTACGAGATGTTATATTATACTACTGTTATTTTTTGTCAAGTAATATTCCTGCGAATTTTGCTTTCAAGCTAACTTCATTCAGCTTTGTCCTAGTACAAAGCTAACCAGCTTTGAATTTTTCGAAGTGCTCTTAGAACTCTCTCCAAATGTACAGCAAAAAGACAGCAAAATGGATAGAGGATGCGGGGTATACCTGGAGCTCCTTTGTGTGCCGAGGGATTGGAATTTTCTTGCTTCACATCGTACGGCTATTCTGGCATAATCTTGGCAATCTTAAACCCTTTTGATATGCGATATAGTCGAATGTTTGGCAAGACGAGCTTCGAGGCTCCCCATGATGCGGATTCGGTGAATGCTCGGTTGCTTTCGCAGGGTGGGTTTATTGATAAGGTGGCGGCGGGGATTTATACCCATTTGCCGCTTGGACTGAGAGTTTTGCAGAAGATAAATGCGATTATTCGTGAGGAGATGAACGGTGTATCAGGTCAGGAGATTCTCATGCCGGCGCTGCATCCGATGGAGCTGTGGAAGCAGACCGGACGAGATGCGACGATGACGGATATTTTGTATAAAACGAAGGCGTCGGGTGATCGGGATTTCGTGTTTGGGCCGAGCCATGAGGAGGTGGTGACGCCGCTGGCGGCGAAGTATGTTCGGTCGTATAAAGATTTGCCATTTGCGGTGTATCAGTTGCAGACGAAGTTCCGTGATGAGCCACGTGCGAAGTCGGGGCTGCTGCGTGGTCGTGAGTTTGGCATGAAGGATATGTACTCGTTTCATACGACGGTTGAGGATTTGGACAAATATTATGAAGAAGTGAAGGCGGCGTATTTGCGCGTGTATGAGCGATGCGGCTTGCGTGCGTATGTTGTGAAGGCTGGTGGTGGTGCGTTTACGGATCAGTACACCCATGAGTTTTCTGTTATCACTCCTGCTGGTGAAGATACGATTCTCGTGTGTGATTCGTGTAAGACGGCGGAGAATGTAGAAATCGTGAAGGATGCGTCGAAGTGTTCGACGTGTGGTGGGCCGGTTGTTTCAGAAAAAGCGGTCGAGGCGGGAAATATTTTCAAACTTGGGACGAAATATAGTGAGCCGTGTGGTTTATATTTCACGGATAGTGATGGAAAGCGAAAACATGTCATTATGGGATGCTATGGCATCGGCAATACGCGTATGGTGGGGACGATCGTGGAGGCGAGTCATGATGAGCATGGCATTATCTGGCCAGTAGCCGTGGCTCCGTATCGGGTGCATTTGATTGTTCTCGGGAAAGATGATGTTGTGAGTGCGGCTGCGGAAAAGATGTATACAGAAATGCTGGCTGCTCATGTGGAAGTTTTGTTCGACGACCGTGATGAGAGCGCGGGGAAGAAGTTCAAGGATAGTGATTTGATCGGTGTTCCGGTGCGGGTGGTGATCAGTGGACGGACGCTTGAGAAGAGCGCGGTTGAGTGGAAGTTGCGAAGTGGTGGAGAGGCTGAGATCGTGGCTCTGGATGAGGTCGTGAGGAAGGCCGCGAATTTGTAGAGGGGTTGGGATCGGGAGCTTTACTATTTTGTTCCAAAAAATTGTATGAAAGTTTTGATTTTAGGAAGTAAGGGTATGTTAGGAAGTGATCTCATGAATGTTTTTGCCGAGTACGAACCGGTAGGCGTGGATAAAGACGAGGTGGATATTACCGATGAGAGTGCCCTGAGAGGCATGCTGGAGCGAGTGGAGCCTACGGTGGTGATCAATGCCACGGGGTACACCAATGTGGATCAGGCGGAGACGAAAGAGGGGTTCGAGATGGCGACGAAGATCAATGGACTTGCTGTGGGGGTGCTGGCGGAGTTGTGTGAGAAGCGTGGGATTACGCTGGTGCACTTCAGTACGGATTATGTTTTTGATGGGAGAAAAAAGGGCGATTACAAAGAGACGGATGATGCGGCTCCTATCAATCGCTATGGGGAGTCGAAGTTTATCGGAGAGCAGTTGTTACAACAGAAGTCGATGAAGTTTTATTTGGTAAGAACTTCATGGTTATTCGGAAAGCACGGTGGGAATTTCGTAGGAAAAATGCTTGAATTGGCCGGTAAGGGCGAGATATTGCGTGTTGTGAATGATCAAATCGGCAAGCCAACCTGGACGATGGATTTGGCAGAAAGTGTACTAAATTTGCTCATCGAAGCGCGGCCTTTTGGAATCTATCATATCGTCAATGAAGACGCGGTGAGCTGGTATGATTTTGCCCATGAGATTTTTGAGATGACCGGAGTGGCGGCGGAGGTTGTGCCGATCGGGAGCGAGGAGGCGAGGAGAGCTGCACGGCGTCCGAGAAATTCCGTGTTAGCATCAGCGAAGTTTCCGCTGCTACGTTCTCACAAGGAGGCCTTGCAAAATTATCTTTCCACCCTGTAAACTTGGCATATATGGCGATGAAAGGTATTATTTTGGCTGGAGGCAATGGCAGGCGGCTGGGGTACCTGACCGAAGTTACGAACAAACATTTGCTCGCGGTGTATGACAAACCGATGATCTTTTTCCCGTTGCAGACGCTTTTGAATTGTGGGATTCGGGATATCTTGATCGTGTCGGGACGGGATCATGTGGAGGGATTTTTGCGATTGCTGGGATCGGGGGTGAAATTTGGTGCTCGGTTTACCTATAAGGTGCAGGATGAAGCTGGAGGTATTGCTCAGGCGCTCAGCCTAGCTGAGGATTTTGTCGGAAGTGACTCGTGTGCGGTGATACTGGGGGATAATATTTTTGAAGATATGTTGGGCGAGCATGTTCGTGCCTTTGGAGAGAAACGCGTGACGAGTGGCGGCGTGGGTGGAGCTCATATTTTCCTGAAAGAAGTTATTGACGCGGATCGTTTCGGTGTTGCGGAGTTGAGTGGCGATAGGGTTGTTTCTATTGAGGAGAAGCCATCGGTTCCGAAGTCGAATTATGCGGTGACTGGATTCTATCTCTATGATTGTGACGTTTTTCGGATTATTAAGACGTTGAAACCGTCGGGACGGCAAGAGCTGGAGATTACGGATGTGAATAATGCGTACATCGCGCGTGGGACGATGACGGCGAGTCGGCTGAGTGGTGACTGGACCGATGCCGGGACGTTTGAGAGCTTGCATCATGCCAATGTACTGGCGAGGAAGATTGAGCTGGCGCGGCAGAATGCTACCGGTGAACGAATGCATGAGTCGATCAGTAATCCCGATTCTGCTCCAATTATTGCTCGCAAGGTACCGTTTTCCCAAAGTGCTGATTAGACTAGCTCTTGTCAAAGACAGATAATGGAGTAAAGCAAAAAGTCTGGCATGCCAGACTTTTCTTGCTCGTGTGATTCACACTTCCCTGTATAATGCCGGGTAAATCCTCACCTCTTTATTTCTGAATCAACTCTGTCCAGCTCGCGATTGGAAGAACTGATACTTGGAGGTACATGCATCCCTTTGGGCAGTTTTGTACGTCAAGGATTTTTGCATCACCAGGAACGATAGGGCCGATTTTGCAGATAGGAGCATATCCCTTTCCTGCCGCGCCAAACAGTGCGTTGATCTTTCCCTGAAGATTACTATTAAGTGTATCGATGAGTTCCGGGAGGTTGTGATTGAACTCGATAGTAGAGATCGAGGTCACCGCCTGCGTCATCAACTGAGCATCATCGTTTGCGTACGCACCATCGGCACAGACGATCGGAAGAATGGCCGCGTGCGTATAGAGTGGTGTTACGCCGTCTTGAGCCTTCTTTCCCGTGAGAGCGTCGATCCATGAACCTGATTCCACGCCCTGAGGATGGTTTACATTTACTCCTTCAGGAAGATTGAATGCTATTACGTGTATATTTCCTTTGCCGGCGACGTTCATATCCTGAGGAAGATTTTTCATCTGAAATGGGTATACATTTACACCTTCTGCTACACCTGCGACTTTCGTTGACTGTAATTGCGTTACGCCGTTCTTGTACCCGAATCCTTCATATGCTGTAAATGGCATGTCGGTGACGATTTTTCCTGTTTTCTTGTCTTTCAAAATAAATACCGTATCGGTTGGAATAACCATTCCTGGTTTGAACTCAGATAAATATTGATCAGCAGGTGCTGATTTTGTAATTTTGACCGGAGCGGCATCGGGAGATGTTTCCGGTGCGGATGGTTTTGGAATGTCTGCTGCGGCTGTTTCAGCGACGGCAGTATCGGCGGTCGATGCGACCTCAACGACCGAATCAACGGTTGTAGTGTCCGCCGCGGTGACTTCGGTAGCGACCGTTGCGTCTGTACCTGATACTGAACTGTCGACGGATGTGGCATCATTTGTTGTGCCGCTATCGAAAGAAGAAGATGATACCTCAGTTCCGCTGTTTCCACCATCGGCTGTCATACCGCCATCTGTGGATGAGACACCGGCATCAGCCTGGCTTCCAGGTGTATATTTCCCATCACTATCGCTGCAGGCTGCCAAAACGGCGAGTGCGCTGATAGCACCGATTCTCGTGAGACGATCGAGTAGTGGTGAGCTGCCGAGTCGTGAGCGAGGTGTCTGTGTTGGAGTTGAAATTGAGGAATGGAGTGTGTTTTTCATAGTATTATTTAAGAATGAGATATGTAAAATTATTTTGTTGAGATACCGATGTTTACTGTTCCACCCACGGTAGTCTCCTGCTGGCTTCCACCCAAACGAGATGGTCGTCCTAGCAAGAAGTTAGCTGCAGCCGAGATATACAATCTGACATTCTCTGATATCTGATGAACAACTCCTGCTCCAATATCAAGTCGACCAAAGCCTCTCGAGGCTCCATTTCGCGTGCTTCCATTCAATCCGGTTGCGTCACCGGTCTGCCAATCTTTTTCATAACCACCTGAAACTCGCAGATTACCGCCGTTTTCTCCATTTACCGTACCAATCTGTAACCCAGCCATTACTGCTCCGCTCACTGAGTTTCCGAAGAAATTTTCATCCTTTCCCAGATCAACTCTACGGCTACCTCCATCAACCGCTCCTACGATACCTACTGCAAGATGCTCACCGGCTCTGGCATATGCTCCAGCCTGCAAACCTCCACGAGCGCCTTCCGGGATGACACCCAGTGTAGGACCAACTTCCCCATACCATGATGGCACCGGGCCTTCATATGTCCTCTCTGAATAATCTTTCTTACCTACTGGAGCTCTATAGGCAGGAGTCGCTCCAAATCGTTTTGCGAGTTGGTCCGCGTCCGCCGCTCTGCGCTGTGCATCGGAAGCGCGTGATCGTGCTTCATCGAGTTCTCTCTGTGAATCCGCTACGGCTGTTTCTGCTCTTGAGGCATCGCCCGAGAGGCCAGTAGCTCTGTTTTTCTCTCTATCAGCCTCGGCTTGAGCGAGGGCTAATTTTGCCGCGGCTTCCTGGGCTCGAGCGGTTGCGAGATCGGCTATGGCTCGCTTTTCCTGTGCTTGTAATCTGAGAACAGCGAGATCTGCTTCTCTTCGCTGGACATCTAATTTTGCAGCCTGTTCGGCAATCGCCGTTCTCTCGGCCATGAGGATAGCCTGATCTCTTGCCGCTAAACATTCCTCCGGAGTTGGAGCTCTTCGAGTATCGTCTTTTCTATTACCGCTTTTGTCATCAGCTGCTGTGGCCGTGACTGTCTTTGCCATTTCCAATGCTGCCAATTTCTGATCGATTATCGCGAGCTTGGCACTGATATCCCTGGAGGCATCCGCAGCCGCCTGTGCTTTTACTACCGCATCATTTAATTTTGCCTGAATATCCTTTAAATCACTTTGTGCTTTTTCCGCAGCGCTCGAGGCTTTCCTTGCCATCTCTCTCGCCATGGCATCGGATCCTCCCCCTCTTACATTTCTATTACCTGCTCCAAAATTTATCTGAACGTCCCCCGCTTCTGCCACTGGTGCGGTTGCTGTCATGGACATAACTCCTGCTGCGACGGCTGCGACGAATGGTGATGGACTGTTTCTCATAGACCTGTTGGGTAAAAATAATAGTTAGGTTCTCTACTTTAGAGATATTATTATTTTTGTCAAGTAATTATTGAATATTGTCTTGGAAGAAGATTTTTGAGAGGCGAGATACGATGTCTGCGAAGATGCGTTTGAAGCTGAAGCGATGAGGCTGTCAGCTTTGGACTCATATTGGTCGATATTTGGATCGATCATGAGATGTTCAAGGTTGAGATCGGTGAGGAGGTTACCGACTTTGTCATCATAATTGAGAAACATCGTAGGTTTTTCGAGAATGAGTCCGAGGATTCCGCCGTGAAGACGCATGGACAGTATTAAATCGGCGTATTGATATTGTTGCGCCATATCATCTATGGTCGACCAGGTTTGCGGAGGTGCATCGGTATAGGGTTTTATTTTTTCATAGAGCTCATGGGAGATTTTTTCATCCGAATGAGAATCTTTTTGAAGTATAAAAATGCGCGATGACAAATGATAGGTCTCGAAGAGGTATTGGGTGAGAGAGGTTACTTTCGTGAGAAGATTATTTTTTTCAATGCTAATCCAATCACGCAAGATAATAATGGCGTATGGGCGAGTTTCTTCACGTGAAGATTGTATATTTTTCGATATATCCTCTTTCTCAAGCCATAAAGCAGGATCGAGCAAAACTTCTCTATCCTCGTTGGCCGATGGAATGAGTGAGGTGATTATTTTTTTTGAGGCACCATCGCGTACAAATATTTTTTCCGCATAAGTAGCAATCTCTTTTATTTTTCTGATTGATTCTTGATTCGTGAGAGTGCCGAAACTCTGTCCGATGACGATGAGTTTTTTGTGAAGACGACGGAACCAACGGAACTGACTGTACCAGATATTGATCGAGTCGAACTCTTTTTCATTGAAGAGGCAGCCGCCGCCGAAGAGGATCAGGTCGGCGCGGGAGAGATGATAGAATGAACGAAAAAGTCGTAGGGTAAGTATCGATTTCAGGAGCCCGAGTGCCGAACTCGGAAAAAAATGAATGGCTGTAATGCCATATTTTTCGTATGCTTGAGCCGTTTCTCGAGGGTTGCCACTGGTGATAATGATTTCTTTCGGATGTATTTCCGTGAGTGCGCTCAAGAGGCCGGTGAGAATCAGCTCATCGCCAAAATTTCCCGCTCCGTAGTTTCCACAGATGAGAATCGTAGGGTGCGTCATGGTGGGAGAAAATTTATTCCGCCGCAACTTCCGCGATGTTCTCAGCAGCGACTTCCTCGGCTACGGCTGCTATTTTTGCCGGCTTGGCGGCAACTTCTTCTTTCA
>CALREA010000039.1 GCA_943355055.1 Candidatus Peribacteria bacterium
ACCCCCTGGAAACCGCTATAACCGAGCGCTATTCCCGTGACTCCATTTCGTAATGGAATAATACAAGAATCGAAAATCAGGATGCCGAGATTTTTGAGTTTCGCATTCGACATTTCGTAATTCAACAAGATTTTTTTTCGCAATGTGTCCGCTGACTTATACGAATCTTTTGGCCAGCCAATGGCGTATCCTTCCGATACGTTCGATGTGTCAACGCCTGCGCTTGGCGTGAAAATATTATTTTTGATCGTCAGAAACATATCATCATCAAATCCAATATCTGTTTCACTCTCTATATATTTCAGTAGAGCTGAGCTATCTTTGTAGGCACCATATCGGCTTTTTTTTGAAGTATTTTTTCCTCGTACATCCACCAATCCACCCTCTGTCAGGGCGACAATTTTCGAAACGATAGCAACGATATCACCACTCTGAAGTGAAATTTTCGCTGTGTGTAGGCCGTCCGTGAGCACTTCGATCAGGTCATCTTCCGGCTTTATTTTCCTGGTTTTTAGAGGGATTATTTCCATATTGTTGCGGACTGATGCTACACTGGAGGTGTTTTCTTGTACATATCCCATGCGACACTTCGGCATTATCGCCAATCCGGTTGAACATAGTATCTCTCCTCGAGTTTACACTGAGGCGTTTAAAAAATATGAAATTAATGCTGATTTTGAACCGAATCAGCTTGATTCGACTGGTGATGTTGAGGCTTTTTTGACGGAGATGCGTGGCGGGGCCTATGACGGCCTAGCCGTCTCCCATCCGTTCAAAGAAATGTGCATCGAATTGGTCGATGACATTGATCCGGTCGCGAGGGAGATTGGAGCCGTGAATACGATTGTACGCCGTGAGAAAAAATTGATCGGATACAATACCGACTGGCGTGGAGTGGAGCGCGCTAGCGGAGTTGCACTCGAACAGAATCGCAAAAAAATAACGACGTTGAAGTGGAAAAAAATAGTGCTGCTGGGTGCGGGTGGTGTAGCGCGGGCTGCGGCATATGTGTTTCAACGTGAGGGCGCGCATGTATTTCTCGTGAATCGCACCGCGGAAAAAGGGCGAGAGATTGCCGAGAAGTTCGGATGTGAATTTGTAGGCGATGCGAGTAGGGTGAGCGAAGGATTGGACTCGTACGATATTATTTTTCAAGCGACTTCGGTGGGGATGAGTTCCGGCGGCGGCGGCGCCCTGAACGGCATATCGCCCGACACTTCTCCACTTCCGATTACGTTTTGGGAGAATCATGGGAATGGGATTGCGATCGAGTCGATCTATCATCCTCACATGACGCGATTTTTGCGTGAGGCGGAGCGTGCAGGGTGGGATATTGTTACCGGAAATCATCTTTTTGCCGGTCAGTGGGAGGAGCAGTTTAGGCTTTTTACCGGAATTTCCACTGATTTTTCTGATATTTCTTGATTTTTTGAAGCTGGATTTTGAGGCAAACGTCTTTTTATTGTTACGTCGATGTCAGAAATTTGACGTTTCATTTCCCTTCGCCTATATTGCAATGAACACAACGAGTAGTTCATTGACATATTCGCTCCCAACGTCCTAACGGACTTTAGCAAGCATTGTCCACCACACCTTAGGGTGTAGCAGCGACAGACAGGGGAATAAACTTTGGCCTTAACATCTTCACACCAAAATCCTTGTGAGATCCAAAGCGAAGTATTGTTAACAAATACCAAAACAAATTCAAAAAAATAAAAAATATACAAGCCCTAGAAAAGCTACAAAGCAATTCCATCCGAAAGGATTCAATTGTTTACCTCACCATTTTTTATTCCTCTATCTGTCCTTGCTTAGGCTTGGCCTTCCCTTACGGGTTGGCTACCTCGATACAATTCTGGTCATACCGATCTCACCAATATACGAGAACGTGTCATGACGCAAACAGAGAGTCACAAGGCGGTGACGATAAAATAAATGTCCAGGCCATATAAGCTCCGACAAAAACAAAAATAAAGTTCCTCAGTCAAATATAAACATAAAACCTTTTCTTGACTGATAGGCAAACTTTCAGGCCCCCGCCGCAAGGCGGGGGTTTTATTATGCGCGTTCTACTGTGCTGAACTCGCGGCATTCTCTATTCTTTCCAACTCTGCCGTGCGTGTTTTCTCATACGCGTCATTGCATCCCGCCTCCTCTTTTATCCTATCTTCGCCTGTCGCCCCTGCGGGAATTTCCGTGATACATTTTTGTACCGCTGCATAGGCTCGTTGTTTTGCTATTATAACAATATTTTTTTCAAAATTGGCTTGAGCATTAGACTGAATGGAAGCACTAGTGGCTATCAATGCCGCCACCATCGATAGTTTCCCTAGTGTGGTGAACGGTGTGTCGGATGGTGTATTGGTGTCATGTGGCGTATTTGTCATGGTCTATATGGTTAAAATATAAGGATGTATATTATAGAGTTTATTTCAGGATGTCAAGTCTATTTGCCATTGATTCTCGGGCGAAGAGCAGTGCAAAGCGTTGATCGCGAGTAAGACGTTTGGTAATCATGAGCGCATTGTTGGAGATACCCGTGGTGACATTGCCGGACGGCTCCCGAATAAAGTCTGACGGATACGCCTCGGCGAGAGCCATAAAATCATTGTAGTATACGTGTTTCGTGAGTTGGGACGGCCTGACGCCCGGCTGCTTCTGAACATTCAATGCGTAGGTGTTCGCCAGTATATTGTCGAGCCTGAATGGCAGCTTGTAGCGAATTTTCGTGACTGATGTTTGGCCGGGGTTGGTCGACATCGTGAATGTGATGTAGTCGAGATTGAGGTCCGGATCGTGGTGAAGTGTCGGTGTCGGCGGCAGTGTCGGTGATAGTGAGGACGTTGAGGGTGATGATGTCAGTGCCGATGATGATGTTGCCGTATCGGAAATTATTTCCGAGCCGCTGGGGATGTAGGCGCGGACGATGACGGTGTTGGCGCCCTTTCCAAATACCGAGAGAAAATGCTCGGGGAAGTCTACGAACCCAAAGGGCTTCAGGAGTCCGCGCCACTTCTTTTCGGTTGCCCCGCTCCACGTATGCGTTCGTCGCAGTGTTACTTGGTCGAACACCTCGCCTCCCTTTTCTATAACCGTGTCATGAATAATTTCCTGCGTCATGTATGCGTCGCTCTTGTTTCCGCCGATTGAGGTTGTGATGATGCTGAGATAATCATCCTTCTCGCCTCCACCACCTCCATTTTCAGCACTGTCTCCGCCGCTGAGCGCCATTTTGCCATCTGCCCCTAGGACCTCGAAAAAGTTTTGCACGAGGGTGTTTTTTGAAAAGCCCAGTATGTTTTTTTGAATAATTCCCTCAAGCATCACATCGTCCAGATCAGACATGTTGCCCGATTGAAATAATCTTTTTTGAATTTCCGGAAGTATGTCTTTGAGGATTTTTTTCGGATCATCCGCCCCTGAACGTTTCGTCTCGATCATGTATGTCATCATCTCACGATAGTTCTCGCTCGTGAGCGGTGCCGTGAGTTGCGCGAGCTCAATCGGACCGGTGATTGCTAATATTTTTCCGAGAAGATCCTGATTTACCGCGATAACCGTATCCGCTTTTTCCCGCTTCTCTTTCTCATAAAACCAGATCGCCTTCTCTCCTGAAATTCGGAAATCCGGCGAATAATTCGCATCACGGAAGAACCATCGATCGGTGAGCTTTTTTATTTCTTCCGGTGGCTCGATCACTTCCTTGAACTGTCCGTCCATATCATACACATCCTCCAATTTGAGCGATGTTACGTATCCGTTATTCATTTCAAGATTCAAAAAACTTCCTATAAAACCCCCGGTTGGTCGAGTCTCATCATTATTTTGTAGCAATACGATCGTACGATGAGGGCCTCCGTTTCCGAATATCTCAACGATTCCCGGCAACATGAGTATCATATTTTGCAGCATTTTTTCCGACTCACCGAGCAGCGCCTTTCCCTTCTCCAGTGAGGCAATATACTGCTTCGGAGCGACCTGAATTATGTCGTCCATAGTATCATGGGCACGTTTGATATTGGCGTGAACCCGTATTATAACTCTATTCGCCTCCTGCAACTCATTCAAAACCGGAGATATGGCTACCGGTGACTCATCCACGTGGCTCATGGTTTGCGCAAACAGCTCCGGAATTTTCCGGAGACGCGTGAGCATTTCGGTCATGTCCTTCCCCGATTCGGCGAGGAGACTACCCGATTCAAGCACCGAGGTATATCGCGATAACACCGGATCGGACTTGATAAACCACATCCGTGACTGTGCCTGCTGAAACGTATTATACGCCTGCTCAAACATGCTCTGCGCTTTTGGAAGATCACTATCCTTCGCACTCGATCCTGCCTGTATTATCTGTCCGTAGCCATTTTTTACTGACTGCGTCATCTGTGAAAATAATTTTCCTCCTGCCGCGTATCCACGCGCCGCGTATATACCGAACAAAATCAGTACCCCGAATAGAGCCATAACACTGAGCTGAATAATGATCGATGTTATAGAGTTTGATTTTTTTTGCACCACAAATGTGTCCCCCGATCTTGATACTTGACGAGCATTACCGGGACGAATATCCGAGATATGAATTTCGGCATGCGTTACACTTTCGCGTGATAGATCGAGAACGAATGGCGACTGCTTCTCCGATGTGTCGTTCTTTGATGTGATTTTTTTTTGCGCATCCTCCGGGCCTTCCGCGCGAGCCGCCGGTAGTGTTTTTCTTCTCGCGATAATGTCTCTCACAATGTTTCTCATTAGATCGCGGTCATGGTGAAATAAACAGAATCGTTTTCATGGCGTCTTCAAAACTGTTGGTGGCAAGCGATATTTCACTGATGCCGCCGAGGAATTTCAATGCTGTAGGCAGCATGCTTTCCATGTCATGCGGACGTGCGTAGATTACATCGTCGGCCGACCGGAGCTGTGGTTCAATATAGGTCGTATACGATTTTGAATTTTTGAGACTTGCCGTTGTACCATTGAGCGTGTTGATGGCGTGACGCATCGCATCCATTGAGAGCGTGATTATGGCTTTTTTCTCATGCATTGCCATATACACACCCTTTGGTTCTCCGTCAACCTCGGTCGCGTGAATGATGATATTGCCATAGGTGATGCTCGAACTTTTCATTGTTTTCGCGGAACCTTTGATCGTGTCATTCTCTATTGTTGGCTGGAAAAAAACTCTGCTCGACTCGATACCGTGAATCATCTTTTTTAAAATCTTTTCCTGCTCAGCCTGATTCGTGAGCTCTATAGCCATTTTCCACTGTCCATCATCAAACGCCAACGCGTACTCATCCTTGAGGAGCGCCTGTATTTCCTCCAGTGAAACTTCACCATCGAACGTATTTTTTACGAGTGATCGTATGTATGCCATGGTATCGCTCGATATTCTATCTACCATATCACTCACGCGTCCAATATCTTCTCCTCCCGCAAACAGATGTGTCTTGTCACTGAATACTTCCATCAGTGTCGCCTGATATTTTTTCCGGTTTACGTCTGATTTTTTTTCAGAGTTGTTTTTTTTCGTGAATAGCGCGAGATGCTCGACAACAAACATCGTATCCAGCGCCTTGATGCTTCCGCCTTCCGCGATAAAATCATTGGTAAATATTTCACCGAACGGCATCGGGAGTGATGAAATCATCGACATGAGTTGTCCCGGTCTCATGAATACAAATCCCCATCTGTTTTTTTGCGGAACGGCGTTATTGATTCGTTGAAAATTGCGATTGGTGAAGAGTGGATTTGCCCCCGCGGAGTCCATTTTTTTATTCCCAAGAGATACCGCGTAATTACCATTCGTGGCCTGTATTATCTGTCGAATGGCGCTGTCGTCGGAAGCAACGACGAGATAATTTCCCAGAAAAGCCAGCGCGATCGGAGAGGAGGCGATATAGTGATATGTTTTCACCCCCTCGATTTCCGACACCTGCAGGTCTTCCGTGATTGACGCGAGTCTGTGCTGTCTGAAAAAGTTAAGCGCCTGTTCTTCGCTGCGAATTTCGAGAAATAGTGCCGCTTTTTTATCCCTGAGCATTGCTATCCCCGCGCGTCTCGCCAGCCACGGGTAGACATCTTTCATCATATCGATATTCAGCGCGGTATTGATTTTTTCAACGAGCTGCGATATGGATGGAAAATTTTTCCCCTGCGTGAGATGGTAATAATTTTGCCAACTCTTCCCCTCGAGACCGGTATCAAACTCGATAAAACCCGCCGCGTCCTGCGGAATAAACTTGGCTATAGATGCCGGCCTGGTGAACTCGCCCCAGATAAATATGGCGAAAAACGCGAGCGTGATGAGTGCTCCAATCATGAGAAACACGGCCAACGCCTTTTGGGGAAGATTGTCGAATAGCGCGGTTTGGGCTTGGACATCTGCATTTGTTTTTTTCGCGTCTGTGGAAGTTTTTATTTCCACGGCTTTTTTCTGTTTTTTCTGTGATGACTTTTTTCCCATGTGGTTCAAAAAATATGAGGTACGAGTAGTCGTATTTTCATCATCCCACACGCCAAAATCCGGGGCAAGTTTTCTCGGTTGCGCGAATGCGGGGAGCGTGCTTTATTTTTTCGCCACCATTGGCTTCTGTGCCTTATTAGCCAACTGTCCACAGGCAGCCGCTATGTCCTGCCCCAGGCTTACACGCGTGGTGACCGGCACGCCGGCTTCTTTGAGAATTTCTTGGAACTTCCTGATGGTGGATTTTTCTGACCCCTGAATCTCCGGAATGTCCGTCGCGTTGTAGGGAATTAAATTTACATGACAGAGCATTCCCTTCACGAGTTTTGCCAATTGTTGAGCGCATTTTTCCGTGTCGTTGATTCCGCGAAGCATTACATATTCAAAAGAAATCCTGCGCTTTGTTTTGTCGATGTAGTATCTGATCGCATCCATGAGGTCATCGAGCTTGTACCGCAGCGCGATGGGCATAATTTCCTGTCGAAGCTCCTGCGTCGGTGCGTGAAGCGAGAGCGCGAGATTGACCTGAAACGGTTCGTCCGCGAACTGTCTGATTTTCTCAATTATACCCGCGGTAGAGACCGTGATCTTGCGCGCGCCCAGGCCGACGTAGTCCGGGTCCATGAGTACGTTGAGCGACTTCATAAGATTGTCATAATTTCGCAGTGGCTCACCGATGCCCATGTAGACGACATGATTCAGTTCTTCTGGTGCCATTTCGTGCGATACTTCGGGTGCTGCACCGTGCGATACTTTTGAATGCTTATTTTTGTTGAGCATGACATTGAGCGCGGCCTGGCGCTTGATATACCGTGAAAAAAATATGACCTGATCGGCCATCTCCTCCCATGTCAAACTTCGTTTAAATTTCAATGTTCCGGACGCGCAGAACTTGCACTTGAGCGGACAGCCCACCTCCGAAGAAATACACACCGTTCTCCGGCCGTCGTTGAACCGCATCAGCACGCCCTCTATCGTGTTATCATCCGGGAGTTTGAACAGAATTTTCAGCGTTGATTCATCGGCGGACATTTCCTGCGCCATCGGCACAACGGTAGAAATTTGCAAATGATCCGTCAGAAGTTTTTTCAGCGATTTCGGTAACGTCGTCATCTCATTAAATGTCTCCACCCCTTCCTGGTATATGGCATGCGCAATCTGCTTCGCACGGAATTGTGGAATGTCATGTTTTT
>CALREA010000040.1 GCA_943355055.1 Candidatus Peribacteria bacterium
ATTTTGGCGTTGGATGTACCGTCTACTACGGTCTGAGCACCATAGGCACTGTTGAGTGAAACCGTGAGGCTTGAGGTCGTTACCGTAAGCTGATTGGCACCTACTGTTGTTCCCGATACGCCGTTCGTTGTCGAGTCGGCATACTTGAGGGAGCTCTTCTTGTAGTAGTAGAGAGATCGGAGACCAGCTGTGATCGTCTCACCTGTTCCCAGCGTTGCGGCTGAAGAAAGGCTACCGACGACCTTGAGCGTTACCGTCTTGCCTGCCTTTACGGTATAGTATGAAGAAAGGTCTGCGTAAGCAGGAACCGCGTTCCAAAGAGCCGTCGTAGAGGCGGTCTGTGTAAGAAGCGTCTTGCCATCATCTGTTACCAACTTCACGCTACCGATGAGATCACAGACTGTTGAAGTACAATCCATGTAACCGGTTGTGTTGGATGCTCCTGTTCGATCGCTTCCATTTGAAAGATCGATAGAAGCTCTCTGAAGTTCGATATCTTCACCAAGAGCCTGGAGCTTGAACGTGCCGAGAACGGCATCGCTAGCACCCTTTGTGACATCACCTGATGGTGAAGCATTGTCCTTAGAGACGGATGCTGAACCTTCGTTGATGCTGATCTGGTTGAAGCCTGCATTTCCTGTAGTGAGATCACCAATTGGGAAGCTTGTATCGGTACCACCAACCTTGGCTGTTGCCAAAATCGTAGCTCCGGTACTTACACCTGCAAGGTTGATATCAAAATCATTCTGGAGAATGAGCTGAGCTGTTCTGGTAGCACCATTGGTGATATCAGCAAATACGCTGAATGTCTTGGTGTTGCCAAGTGATACGGTAACAGGTGTAGCAAATGTGAATGTGACATACTTGTTGGTTGTCTGAGGTACAGTGGCGAGAACGACACCATTCTGATCTTTCATGACCAGGTTTGTAATATCACCATCGGCTGTGCTTCCGTTGTTGAAGAGTTTGATGCTCTTGAATGTGAGATCTTCTTTTGATGAAGACTCGATCACTTCAAGACGAGTAACCTCGTACTCTTTCTGTCCGATATCAACACTTCGTGCTGTCGAAGACAAGCTTCGTACGTCAACGGTAGCGGATGCTACTGATGAAGCACCATCGATGACGTTGAATGAACCGCTCATAATTGGGAATGAACCCGTTGATGTAACGGCTGTTGAGGTAACATCAGCGGCGCTGTTGAGCGAGAGCTGAAGTGTTCCAGCATTCGCAGCGGCATTGATATTTCCGGCAATCGTTACGGTGACAGAAGTTCCTTTTGCAACGACGATTGGGTCGCCCTCCATGCCGATCTCAGCGTTGTGATCGCCTGAAACCTGGATGACGCCACCATGTCGTACGTTTGCGCTATCCCATACGCTGAGCTTGACGTTGCTGTCAGAGATAATGCCACCACGTGTGACCTTGATCTTTGTGACTTTGACATCAGCATCAGATCCAGCAGAGAACTTCACTTTGAAAAGTGGGTTGAATGCTGTTCCATCTGCAAGATTTCCTCCTGGAATCTGAGAGTCGGCTGCAGCAACGGTGAGTCCACCTGCTGGCTTAACTTCTGGAGGCGTAACTTTACAACCTACGGCGTCTGGAGTCTTCTTACAATCAACACCAGGAGCTGGGGTTGGGGTTGGAGTGACCTCCTCACGGGCTGTAGGGTCCATGGCCGCGACTGTCATTTTTGACATTTCGGCGCGGTTGATGGCGGCGGCTGGTTTGAACATGCCACCTTCGTAGCCGTTGACGACAGACCAGTTGTAGGCTGTTTCAACGACGGCGTAGAACCAGTCGGATGACTTCACATCTTTGAAGTGTGGGCCACCTGCTGTGTTCTCCTCGAGCTCAAGAGCGAGTGACATCATCTTTGCATATTCTGCGCGGTTGACGTTGTCGCCTGGGCGGAAGGTTTTCTTGCCTGCATCACCGGAAACAAATCCGAGTGACTTGGCTGTTTCGACGTACTTGTAAGCCCAAAGGGACTTAGGTACATCTGAGAAGCTAGGAGTCTCTGAATTGACCAGATCTTCCTCGGCTACTCCTGCGGCAAGAACAGCAATTTTTGCTGCTTCCGCACGGTTGAGGTTGGCTCCTCCGTTGAACTTGTCTTTGGTGCCGTCGAGTACTCCTGCATCAACTAAGTCCTGTACATTGGAATAATACCAATCACTCTCCTTGACATCGGAGAATGCAGAAACTGCTGACGCGACGGAGAGACTGGCGATGATTGCTACAACCGCGAAAGAAGCAATGCTCCTTCGGAGTTTTCGCAACATAGTTGTGAGATCCATAGCGAAATAGTGTTAAAAATAAATATAGTTATGAACGGGAACGGGTACGAATACCCACTCGCGTTGCTCGTGTGGCCGACCGAGACGGTAGTCTTGTGATCGGACTTGGTTGTTGAGGTTAGGTTTTTGTGTAGGTCTTTTGGGGACCGTCACCTAACTCATGCTTCACTGTAGTACAGAGAAACGTTTTGATAGTTTTCAAACATTTTGAGTGGAAGCGTGTTCACTTCGTCGCTCTTCGTACTTCCTCGCGGAGAGAGATATAGTCCCTAAGACAGCTAGTCTTTTGGACGGTGTGTTCCTGGATTTCAATGAACGTGTAGTCGCAAAAATCGTGAATCTCGTGTCGTGGTGCTGGTGCTCGCTGTGTGTTGTTTCGGTTGTTGTCGTTTTTTGGGCTCGCTGTGCTTTGGTCGAATTTCGGAATATAATCGCGTGTACTTTACCTGAGCTTTGAGGTTGAGTCAAATTTTCCCGACTAGTCGATGTGCTTTGAAGTAGGTTGGTGAATTGTGGCTTTCTGCTTTGAAATTCGGTTTCACGCCTCGACCATTAGAACTCTTGCGGGGGCAAAATGTTTCATTTTTCGTGATGACTTTTTATGTAAATGTTACCTGATATATATATTATGGTGAGGCGGGAGGTGATTTTTGGCTTATTGGTTTCGTTTTGTGTTGAGTGGATAGGCGGTGGGTAGACGAGGGATATATTTTTTTATTTGCCGTATTTTTTTCTATACCTATCATCCAAAGCACCAGCCATAATTTCTGCTGCATATTCGGCATTATTTCCCTTTTTCACTAAAAAATCACGCACAAAGGCAGAACAGCATTCATCGACAAAAAATTTCATTATCTTGATCTAAGAATTCTTCTAACAGTCGTGACGTTTAATGATGGATAGTGTCTTTCAACAATTTTCGTTGCCGGAATCCCCATGTGGTTCAACTCCTTGATTGAGGAGACTTTTATCCTCGTTCCGGTTATACATTTCTCGCCGGACATAATGTCTTTGTTGCGACTGATCAATTTTGTAGGCATTTGATTGGTAGTTGTGATTTGAGGTTTGTATTGTATCAGGTTTGCATTCTGATTTCAATGTTTGCTTGCTCAAAAAATAAATACCTGATGATGCAATGAGAAGCGTTTGAAAAAATTCTTCCGGAGAGTGTAGAGTCGGAAGTCCCAATCTTTATTTTTTAAAAAAAATTCTTATGAAAAGGAAAAAATCTTCTCTTGATAGTGTCACCGAGGAAGTAGTGCCGTGTGGAGAAGAGCGCCGTATGCCCGAATGTTTTGACCCATGTAGAGCGCATGATCAAAAGCTTGATGATAGTTATAATATGCTGACTTGGAATCATCTTTATCATGCGGCGAAGCGATTTCGCAAGCATCCGGTATTTCAAGTTTTTTACGAGAAGAGAATGTCGAGCGCGAAGCATGACCCCCATTTTATTGATGAGCTCTTTGAGTTGGCAATGGAGCTTGATCGGTCGGAGTATAATGGGTTGCTGAAGGGACACGAGAGTGTGTCAGAAAAATAGCAATAATTATTCATTATTTTTTCAGGGTTTTGTTAGATTGGCATGCTAGTGTGAAAATAAATATCGGAAAGGACAAGAGATATGAGTTGAAGTTTGTTTGTTTTTTCCGGTATGGTTTACTTCCTAACATTTTTCTTTTATGAAAAAGGTACAAAAAGTTTTGATTGGTATTGGCGCGATAGATAATCATGCACCCGCGTGGTTCATAACAGAGATTGCGAAGCTTGCGACGAAGGAGGATCTATCACATTTTAATACCAAAGAAGAGATGTCATCCTCGTTTCATACCATCATTGATATGCTGGGTGAGTGTGCGACGAAGGTTGAGTTAGAGGAGGCCGTGGCTCCGCTTGCGACAAAGGTTGAGTTGGCAGAGGCTGTGGCACCGCTTGCGACGAAGGTTGATCGACTGGAGACCAAGGTAGACCGATTGACAGTGGATCTTCTGTTTGTCAGAAAAGCCGTGTCTCAACTTCAGAGAGAATGTCTTACCAAGGAAGCATTTGAGGAGCGCGTGGAGAACTATCCTACCAAAGATGCCTTTCTGAATCTTATGGATGAACATGCGCGTCGTGTATCCCATCGTGATATTCAAGATCCGCTTTTTGCAAAAGCCATGACGGATCAGTCTGACACCATCGCGAGTCACGGAAAAAGACTCAAGGCCATTGAGACAAAACTCGCGATGTCGGGGAGGTAAGTTTGGGGAAAACGGGTACAGGGTACTAACGTGTCCGGGAAACGCAACCCAACATGTGCTGCGCACATGTTTGGTGGGCTATGTTGGGATCGAACCAACGACCTTCTCCTTAAAAGGGAGCCGCTCTACCGACTGAGCTAATAGCCCGTGATGTGAATGTACCTACGGAGGCTGTCGTGTTCGACGGCCGTGTGCTTACGCACGCGCGTTGTATTGTAGAAAAAGAACCCGGGGAACGCAAGGGGAGATTCGCTGAAATTCGCCGAGAGCATTTTGCGCGTGCTTGGAAAGAGTTTTTCGTTATTCGTCGCGGCGTGAGAGAAAACTGCTTATGACGATAGCGAGGACGGGAGCGAGGAACCAGACGTTGTAGTAGTCGAGCATTTTTTGGATGAATGGAGACTGGCCGGAGAAAGCCATGATGGAGGCGGCGCCGGGAGCGAAGCTCCCGGTGATGAATGATATTCCTGATACATACATCAGAATCGTAGAAATAATGAGCGCCGCGCTGAGAAATCCGTAAATACCCGTGAAGAGAACGCGCATCGCGCTGGAGCGGCCGCCATGAGCTTCTACGGTGAACGCGCCTCGGACGGTCAGAAGAATAACGAGGGTGATGAATATGATGACTTTGACGATGATGGCGGCGTCTTTTTCGCCACCGAGACCGAGACTTGCCATGCCTGAGAGAAATGTTTTCGAGGTGGCGAAGTATTTTCCGAAGAGGTTGCCCGCCGCGTCAGCGGCGAGGGCGGACGCATACGTCCCGAGAATTATTTTCAATGTGGCATCCTTCCCCAAAATAAAACTATAGGCGATGATAATGCCAAAGAACACAAGCATGAAGAGGTCCCAAGTCAGTCGTAAATCCATAGTGAGTGAGTGTGAGGAGGTGAGGAGTGCCTTCGTACGTGTATCGTAATACGATCGTTACTTTTTCGCAACTCGATAGCGCGTGGAGCGACCCCGTCCATACTGTTCAATGAAATTGAGCACGAGAAGTCGTTTCAAAATCTGATTTCTGGTTGGACGTCCAATGCCGGTATGAGCGGTAATCTCTCTCGGTGATGCATCCTTGCTGAATCTGATATATTCGAGTACTTTTACTTGCAATTCCGATAAGAGGTTTTCTGTTTTTTCTTCTGAAAGAAGCTCGATCGCGAAGCGTGACTGTTTCAGAAGTACCGAAAAGAAAAATTCAAACCATGGAAGCGCATTTTCTCCCTGGCTTTTTCGCTCTTTCTGACTTCTCCTGAGAGCGATATAATACTCACCCTTGTTATCTTCTATTAATTTTTCATGAGAAGTATAAGGCATAAATGCGTACCCTGCTCGCAGTAATAGCAGATTAGTGAGAAGTCTCGACATTCTTCCGTTCCCGTCTTGAAATGGATGAACGGAGAGAAATTCAAGAATAATGCTTGCGATGATTGGCAGTGGATCCTGCGAGGTATCGCGCAACATTTCTTCTCCCCAGGCTGCAAGCTCCTGCATTTCTTTTGGAGTGAGAAATGCTGCTGTCGGATTGAATATCGTCGCGATCGCCTGTCCATGCTCATCCAGCATATCCACACGATTTTCTCCACGTTTGTAACTCCCTCGGTGTCGCTGATCTTTTTCGGTATATTTCAAAAGCTCCCCATGCAGATACCGTATGGTATTTTCCGTGAACGGTAGCTCTTTGTAATGCTGAAAAACTATTTTCAACGCCTCGTAATACCCCCTGACCTCACCCCTATCTCTCTCCGAAAATCGTATCATTTTCAGACCTTTCATGAGTTTTTCCACATCTTCATCGCTCATCCGCGCTCCCTCAATACGCGTTGATGAGCCTGTTGACGTTGCCAGTACACTCTTTTTAAGTCTTCCGAGCACCTGCGTGCCGAGTTTTTCCTTCCCCTTCCACTCACCCTTTAATTCTCTAATTTCCGCTATCATTTGCCATATTTTCGTATCGACACTCTTTATCCGATTTGTGAGTCTCTCGTACATCATGGGCGCATTGAACGGGTAATAGATTAATCGTATACTTTGACTGTATACAATTATATACAATTAGAGAAGTGAATGCAAGATATTTTTAGCTTTGATTAGCTTTACTTTGCCTCCCTGAGCAGTTCCTCGTAGAGCTCGTGCTCTTTTCTAGAGAGCTTCGATGGAATAATGACTGTGACTTTTACCATATGGTCGCCGCGATCGGAGCTGTTGATTTTTTGGACGCCGTAATCCTTGAGTTTAAACATTTTTCCGGATGGCGTGCCCGTCGGAATGCGTAATTTGATATCACCATAGAGTGTCTTGATCGGGATCTCGCAGCCAAGAACCGCTTGCGGGACGGATATTTCTTTTTCGGTGTAGATGTCGTACCCGTCACGAAGAAACTCTTTTGATTTTTCCACAATAATCTGAACATACAGATCGCCGTTTTCGCCACCGAGAGGACCCGCCTCTCCCCTGCCCGTAACTTTCAATGTTGAGCCGGTATCAACTCCCGTCGGGATTTTAATTTTGACCGAGTCGGATTTTTTGTGCCGACCCGTCCCCTGACAATTCATACATGTCCGTTCGGGAATTTTCCCCCGTCCTTCACACATATCGCAAGGGCGTTGCGTGGCCACCTGTCCGAACATCGTCTGTCTGATTGCTCGAAGCTCTCCTGTGCCATTGCACGTCTTGCACGTAATGATCTTGCTCTCCGGCTCCGCGCCGTTTCCACTACATTTTTCACAACGATCGAG
>CALREA010000041.1:0-5402 GCA_943355055.1 Candidatus Peribacteria bacterium
CGAGTACAGCGTCGTCGTTTTTCCTGATCCGGTAGGCCCCGTCACCAAGATCATCCCGTGTGACAATGTGGACAATTTTTCCATTTTTTCCAAATACGCCCCCTGAAATCCCATATCTTTAAACTCCAACAGTGACCTTCCGCTGTCCAACAATCGACACACGAACGACTCACCATACTGCGTCGGAATACACGAGACACGCACATCAATCTTGCGTTCATTCAGGGTAAACCCGTACCTCCCATCCTGCGGAACCGTCGTAATATTCATCTTCATGCGACACTTGTATTTCAGTTGATTTACCACATTGAGATATGTTTTCAGATCCAAATCAAACACCTTGTGTAACTCGCCATCAATACGAAATCTCACGCGCGCACTCTTCTCCTCCGGCTCAAAATGCATATCGGACGAACCCGTTTTCATGGCTCCAACTTCAATTAAATTCAATGCCTCCTCCGAGGTGACTTTCTGAATTTTATCTTTCAAATCCGACAACAACGTAATTTCTTTTTCAAATGCACCCACGCGCGCCTCTTCCACATTCGTCACAATTTCTTGTTTCTGCATCGACTGTTGCGCATCAAACACGAGCACCACTTGGGTCAAACTTTCCTGGGAACAGAGGTGTAAAACGACTTCATATCCTTCCACCTTCCACGCCTCTATCTTTTCTTTTGTTGGAGCAAACTCCGGATCCACCACCGCCACATGCAACTTTTTTCCAAACAAAATAAACGGCATCAACTTACTCGCCACAGCCACCTCTTTCGTAATCAACTTCAGCAGATCGGGATTGATCGGCATCGTACTCACATCCACGTACGGTATGTTCAACTCTGCCGCGCGCGACATCACATCTTTCTCATGAATTCCACGATTAATGAAGTCAAGCGCTTGCGACATCATCGGTGCCTTCGCTCCAGCAGGAGTGTCCCTTGGGGGCCCATCGGCCGTCACCAATCCACCACCCCCCGCCGCACTCTGCGCCTTCAGGTCCTGTACTGCCGTTGAAATCGATGAATTGTCTGCCATGCGTAACGTTTAAAAAAATGCTTCTTGTATTTCCCACCATTGTACCACAAATCAGTCTCGAAGTCACGCGAACAGACAGGAAACAATCGATGCTGTTATTGATTTTAACGATTTTTTGGCATTTATTATTTATTCTGTCTTAATCTATATTTTCGGCGCCGAAATTTTTCCACAAGGGATGCTTCGCTACAGCTTTAAAACAGCCTATTTTTACGAAAATATATTAAAATCAATGCGCTATACTTCTTCAGCTTCAAACCCCTCCATATGAAGGAAGTCAGCTTTATTTTTCACGCACAGTATTTTTATGAGGAAAATCTATTAAATTTTAGATTTAATGGCGCACACACGCATACTTTTGTAAAAATTAAGCCAAGATCGTACCTTCGTCTTCTGCTTTTTGAATTAATTTCTTAAAATCTTTTACAGGAATAAGTGGACAAGATTGTCCCCACCACCATTTATCTTTAGCTATTCCGATCTTTCCAACAATATAGTAACCGAATCTATATTCTATATCCCCAATTTTAAGATCTGGATGGCTTGTTTCACCTTTAATATCAACTCTTTTTAATCTTTCAATACAGAAAACTTTATTACTCAAATTGTGCTGAGGCATAAAAGTCCACGCTTCCCTTTCGAAATAATATTTACCTTTTCGCCCAACATCTTTCAGGGGAATTAATTCTTTTTTCGAAAAATCGGCATTTTTACGTTCCATGAACGCTTCATTCGTTTCCATATAATAATTTTTTATAGAACGTCCCCTACGCCACCTCCTTCACCGCCTCGACGATCATCTTCGCCTCGTCTTTGGTGAGCCCTTCCAGTCCGACGATGTCTTTCTCGCCTAAGCCTTTCAACTGACCAACCTCGGTCAAGTTTGCGGCCTCCAGCTTGCGGACAATCTCAGGACTGATGCCCTCCAGGTCGGCAATATGCTCTACTACCTTTTTCTCAATTACTACATCAGCAAGCTCATTCAAATCTTTGATATCCAGCTCCCAGCCGGTCAAAATTGATGCGAGACGAACATTCTGTCCCTGTTTGCCGATAGCGAGCGGTCGCTGGTCGGTAGCCACATAAATGCTCGCACGTCGTCCATTTTCATTCAAAACAATCTGAGAAATTTTCGCAGGAGACAACGCGGCACGAATGTACTGGTCGGGTTTTTCAGAATACAGAATAATATCAATACGCTCATTATTCAGCTCGTCCATCACCGCCGTCACGCGCACACCCTTCTGGCCGACACATGATCCGATGGGATCAATCTTTGGATCCGTAGAAGCCACTGCAACCTTGCAGCGCACGCCAGGCTCACGGGCAATCGCCTTCACCTGCACGAGTCCGGACTTCACCTCGGGAATCTCGAGCTCCATCAACTGTTGTACCAACTTCGGATGTTTCCGAGAAATCAGCAACTGTGGACCCTTCGTCGTCTTGATAACTTTATCCAAATATAATTTCAAACGCTGACCGCTGAAATATCGCTCGCCGGGAATCTGCTCCTCACGTGGCAGCAGCGTCGTAATCTTGCTATCCAAATTGACATACACATAGTCACCATCCACACGGTGTACCATCGAGTTGATCAACTCATTTTCACGATCCTTGAAGACATCGTACATCACATCACGCTCCGCTTCTTGGATACGCTGAATGATAACCTGTTTCGCTGATTGTGCTGCGATACGTCCATACCCGACCGGCGTGACATCGATGCGAATCTCATCACCGACCTTTGCCGTCGGCTTATATTTTTTCGCCTCAGCCACCGTCATCTCCAACTCATCATTTTCAATCGTTTTTACCACGGTCTTCACCGCGAACACCGTCGCATTTCCGGTATTATCATCCAGATCAACATCCACATTCATATCACGCGTGCCATAATCTTTCTTGTAGGCCGCACGGATCGCCGCCTTGATCGTCTCGATCACCGTGTCCTTCGAAATACCCTTCTCGTCGCACAGCTGCGCAATGGCCGCTGCAAATGGTGTCTGCATAGATATGTTGATTAAAATGAGATGTAAAAATATCGTACTCGCCTTCCCGCAACCTACGGGAAAAACCCAGAATGAAATATATTCACCCTGTGTACGGATGTACTGTAGCAAGAATATGCCATGTGGTCAAGCAAGCGCAATCCAAAGCTGAAATCATGTTTGCAACGCAACAAGGACGGAGTAATATCGTAATATTCATAACCAAAAAAATATGAAACTTGGTATTGTTATGTACTCAAACGACGCCGAAGTGGTGTGGAATGCCTTTCGATTTGGAAATTTTTCATTGAAAGAGGGTGATACGACGAAGATTTTTTTGATGGCAAAAGGAGTGGAATACGAAGTACTCAACAGTGATAAATTTAATATTAAAGAGCAGGCAAGATTATTTCTCGATAACGGTGGAAAAATGCTAGCTTGCGGCACATGTTTGAAAATTCGCGAATCAGACGGCTCGGAAATGTGTCCAATATCCACGATGAAGGATTTGTATGAAATGGTAAAAGAAAGCGATAAGGTGATTTCCTTCTAATGGACGTATTCAAAAATAAAATGGCTTAAATATACCAAAAAGCGGCATTTTTCGCCGTACCGGTACGGGTAATTTTATCAAAAAATTGGTCTATCATGTCGATAATGTGTCTCAAACGGCGATGTATTTACCATAAATTCTACTGACTAAAAACTCTTTCTCTTCAATATTCGCCATCACTTTTTTGGCTTTTTTCAGGGCAACTACGGCATTTTCACCGACTCCAAGAATTTTGCCATTCCACGAAATAACCGTTTTTCCCGGATATTTTTTTCTCATGACGGCCGATATTTTTGGGGATGCAATCATAATACAATTATTATGAGTAAGTGTTCTTCATCGTACTGCTGCGAGCTATGGAGTATCAATAAATTTACTTTTTCCCAACCACCTCATCCAACACCCGTATCACCATCGAGGTATCAAATCCCCGTCCGACGAGAAACCGGAACATTTTTTCATATTGCTTCCGCGGCTCCAGGGCCTTTCCGCTCAGCAGACGTAATTTCTTCTCCGCTGCCGCCCGAGCTGCCTCCAGCTCGGCATCGACGCCACCACCGGCCACATCGTGCCGCGTCGCTTCCTGATGGGCAACAAGCACTTCTGCAACAACATCTCGATCAACGCCCTTCTTCGCGAGTTGCTGTTGTATCCACAACCTCCCATGCGGGCGCCGCGCCATCGTGTCACGAATAAATATCGCCGCCAGCTCGCGGTCGTCTATATATTTTTCCTCTATCATGCGAGCAATCACACGATCGATATCTTCTTGAATAATAATTCCCCCATCGATATCAGATTCATTTTCGCCACTCCCTCTACTTGTCTTCGTGAATCGCATAACGATTTTATCCCTCAATTGTTTTGCAGTAAGTCTTGTCCGGCCGAGCGAGCGAAGGGCAAATCCAAGAATGACTTCGTAGGAGACACGGCCAGTCACGTCGTTCGAGCGAACATTATTCGAGGAAGAAGATTCAGAGAGTATTTTCCGACTATCCATCATAAAAATATATATTTAAAAAAGTTCGGGGGCCCTCACTCACTACCCCCGAACCTTTACGTGAGCATTATTACCAAAGGACTAGAGGGAAAGCAAGGGAATTTCAGGTTGACGAGCCATTATTTCAAGGTGAAACAGTCTAATTTCTAAGGGCGTTTTCAGAGAATCAATCTGACTACCCGAAGCTAGCTCAGGTTTGGAGAAAAGAAGGTATTTTTGCCCGCCAGACACGAGCTTCGCGAAGTGTCCTGATTTCAGCGTTTCTAGGAATCTAGATAAACCAGGACACCTCGTAATATTGATTAATCTTGTTCAACCGCCTCCAACGCCGCCACAGGCGCATCCGGCTGAAGGTTCTGTTTCATAAGCGCGCGTACCTTCAGATCGAGCTCTTTGAGCATCTTTGGATGCTGCTCGAGGTAGTCCTTGGCATTTTCACGGCCCTGACCCAGTCGTTCCTCGTTATAGGAGTAGAAGGCCCCGGACTTCGTGACGATTTCGTATTTTGTGGCCAGATCGAGCACATCACCCGTGAAGGAGATACCCGTTGCGTACAAAATATCAAATTCAGCGATCTTGAACGGAGGCGCTACCTTGTTCTTTACAATCTTCACTCTTGAACGGATACCGATAAACTTCTTGTCATCGCCCGTTCCCTCTTCCAGCTTGCCCGCGGCGCGGATTTCAAGTCGTACCGATGAGTAGAACTTCAAAGCATTGCCTCCGGGTGTCGTTTCCGGGTTACCGAACATAACACCAATCTTCATTCGGAGCTGATTGAGGAAAATCACCGTCGTGCGCGACTTTCCAATAAGCGCGGTGAGTT
>CALREA010000042.1 GCA_943355055.1 Candidatus Peribacteria bacterium
CCGGTACTGCGCGTGGGACAACATGGAAAAACATTCAAATTTTATAAGCTGCGAACGATGTATCCGAACACGCATCATCTCCGTTATGACAAACTCGCAGACCAAAACATCCGCAAAGACTCCCCTCTCGTGAAGATAAAAAATGACCCGAGAATCACTCGTGTAGGAAAATTTCTCAGAAGATTTTCTATCGATGAACTTCCCCAGTTATGGAACGTATTGATTGGTAATATGAGCCTGGTTGGTCCACGCCCGCACTTCCCCGAAGAAGTCGCTCGCTACGCGGCTAGCGAAAAATTCGTCCTCGAGGTGAAACCCGGTCTCACAGGCATTTCCCAAACCTCCGGCCGCTCCGACCTCGACTTCAAAGAAGAAATCCACCTCGACACTTACTACATCCAAAATTGGTCCCTCGATCTCGACCTCAAAATCATCGCCAAGACGCTGTTTATCGTGATGCGGGGATACAAGGAGTAATATATTAATTTTAGTTACATTTTTCTGACAAAATTCTGACATTTTCCTGACAGGGATATTACAAATTATTAGGTTGATTAAGCCATAATATAGTGATAGTTTGCGGAAATGGAACACTATCAGACACAGACATCACGACTTACGGGAACAAATTACAAAGAAATCTATAAAAAAGCTATAAATATTTATAGAAATATATGTCGAAAAACAAAGAGAAGAGCATACATACGATCGACGTATTTTAAAAAAAGTAAGATCTTTCTCGGGCCATTCTGGCAACATTTAGAAGATAAGTTCAGCAATAATGACAAGGCCAGGAGACTTAAATACTATGCCTGCGCCCTTGAAATTATTGAAAAATCAAAAATCAATCCGACATCAAAAGAAAATATTGATAAGCCATCAGAAATATTTCATCGATTCGGTGGAATAACAAGAGACCAAAAATCCTTTTACGTTCAAATAAAAGAAGATAAGCGAAACGGAGAAAAATATCTCATTTCCATTTTTCCAATATAGGAAAATAGGAAAAGAAAAAGACCCTCCGCCAGCTTGTGGCTTATAAACCACGGCCGAAGATCTTTTTACATAACAATTATACCAAAAACAGGGGAAAAAGCAATCAATCAACATATCCAAAGCTGATAACGTATCCAAAGCTGATATTGACTGTAAATAAGGTTCAATTTCGAGTTAATACCAGCTTTATACAGCCTTAAATTGTAACATAGACAAAAATGGGGAAAAATGATACAATGAAAAGAAACAAAAACACTCATGAACCCATCGAATAATCTACCACCGGAAGGAGAAATCATCAATCGAGTGCTCAAGCTCGCCAAAGGCAACCTTCTCCATAGCCAAGAAGCATCTTCGCAAAAGGATGAAGCTGCTACGAGTGAAAATCTCATCTCTCAACTTTCTCAAATCGAATCATAATGCCATCCCCGGAATCACCAAAATTTGAACCGAAAAAAGACCTCAAAGCTCTTGTCTTGAATGAACATAATAAAACTCCGGAAACCGTCAGATTCGGTTCCGAAACACTCGCTCAACTCAAAAAATCCCGCCAGGCCCTCAAAGACTTCATCAACACCCCCGGCGACAAAATAGAAAAATACGACGCCATCCGCGCCGCCACGAAACAGATCTCGAAGGAACTGAAAATGTCTGAAGATAAAATCTGGGACATACTCTTTCCTGAAGAAATAATGCAATACGATTTCACTGGAAAAAGCACACTCAACTTCAAGCTGAATTACCACATGAATTGCCGTCTCGAAAGTGCAAGCTATGAAGTCGTCATGGAAGTCTATGCGCAGCATGCAGATCAGGAAATGGATCCACTATTCATGCGAACACTGAAGGCTGTAACCAAAGAGTTCGATAAAAATTGCAACGTGAAATTTTTTTATCTGAGCAAAGACTACGCGCATCTTCCATTCATACGAGACACGATCGAGCATATTGTCAAAAAAATAATGACATCGAAATCAAATGCCTGGTACAAAAAAGAGGTAATACGTAACATTATATACTTTAAAACCGAGCCCTATGCCGAAGAAGTACTCATGCAAGGAGCAGCACAAGAAGATACAGCAGAAACGGTACTTGATAATATCAAAAATTTCAAAGACATGCCGTATGCCAGAAAAGTTATCGCAAAGGCCGTGGATACCGTCAATAAACATCCGGAAAAAATTATAGATCACATCATAGCCCTGAAAAATGAACCATATGCGTTGGAATATATTCGCAACAGTGCCTACAAAAATATTGCCATGGGCAAACCCGAAATCGTACTCGATAAAATCACATGGTTAAAACATATAGAGGTATTGGATATCGTAGGCACGGTGGAGCTCAGTAGGTGGGCCATAGCTGATGAGATCATCGAAAAAGCGCTGGATGCCCTCGCAAAAATACATCCGGAAAAATTGATGGAATATGAAAAATTTCTCGAAAAAAACAGCCACAAAAAAGAATACATCAAAATGGGCATCGAGGCCATGGTCGAAAAATCAATGGATATTATCCAGTATTATCCTGACTATAAAGATGAACCCTATGCAGCACCAATGCTAGAAAAATCATTACAAACGACGCCGGAGGATATCGTTAGACACGCACAAAATTTGATACATATAAATTGCGGACTTCCATTAGAGCTCATCCATAGAGCTCTTGCTCGATGTATAAAAGAACATCCTATGACGGCTACTAACTATCTGCAATCAATGATACAGCTCTATACCGAAAATAATACAAATCCTGAAAAAGTAGCCGTATGGAAAAAGCAAGCATTTGAAGCGGCAAAAGAGCTAGCAAAAAATGGACAAGACGGAATCTCCCGGAGTGTTGAGTGGAAATATTACGAACCCGCACAAAGAAGCGAACTCATGGATATGATTGCCCTTATCCATCCAGAAATTTTTGAATCTGAGTTTACACCAAAAATAATCGAAGGACTCGAAATTCCTCTCTCCCCTACATCTCAAAAAATACAAAAAATCTGCGAACTTATAGAAAAAAGAGTAATTGATAGAAATGTTTATAACCTCACGCATCGCATCATACGCGATGGCATGACCATAGAAGAAGCTAATAGCATCGCGCAAAATCCGAATGAGTTATTCAAGCAAGTAATACAACTCAGTACAACTCCAAATGTCATCAACAAAGTTGGAGTTGAAGATTGGCTCGCGTGGAGATCCATGGTGCACGTACGCGTCATGAACGACCTCCACGAATCAAAAGACGAAGTCAGGTTCGCCACCATCAAAGACAGCACGCCGGATGAGATATATTCACACATGGTATATGGAGAAGCAGAGGTTTTCACATCGACGTTCAATGGCATGTACACGCGGATGATGGAGAAGGCGAAAACGGAAGGCAAGACGGGATATCAACTCATGGGAGGGGTGAATTTTACGCACTTTCGGACGTTCATCAAGCTATGCGCGAGATACAATCGACTGAAGGAGTTTCTGGGAACGATGCCGACGGACAAGCAAAAAGAAGTGGTTAATCGGTTCATTTCGGGAATCGAGTCGGAGAAAAATTCATTGGAAGAGGCGGTGACCATTGCGGATACATTTGCCTCAATCAAGGATCCCGAACTGCTCAAAATTATTCAAGAAAAAATCCGTAGTGAGTACATTCGCGTACAGTCGAAAGACAACAAAGAAGGCAAAAAAGTCTACGGCCTGCTGGCCGGTATGTTCGGAGGCAAGGCCAGTATCGATCAAACCTGGTACAAAGAAATGGGCAAGAAGTACAAGCTCGACGACATCACGCACATCGACGCAAAAGAGCTCTATGATACGCGGCAGATCAATACGCAGCAGTATTTTTTCTATGATGATAGCGATGGGAAAGGATCGTATGCGAGCTTCATCAATACCTACCAAGGGAAATCAAAATGGAAGATTGAGGATAAGAAAACGTATGTGGTGATCACGGGCACAGAAGGCGGACGGCACATCGAAATGTATGCGAACAAGCCAGATCATGAAGAAGCGGCAAAAGAAATCGAGAAGGTACTCGAGGAGAAAAAGATTGAAAAAATCGTCGTCGTCCACCGCGGCCACAGCTTCCATGCGCAGGCCACGATTGATCAGCTCACCGATCGAGCAAAGATTGTCGTCCTCGGCTCTTGTGGAGGATATACGAATGTCGTGGGCGTCCTGGAGAAGTCCCCGCAGGCGCACATCCTCGCGACGAAGGGCACGGGAACCATGACCGTGAACGACCCGATCCTCATGATGCTGAATGAAGAAATCCTGGCCGGCAAAAACATCGACTGGCAGGTATTCTGGGATAGTGCAGAGAAGAAGCTCGGGGACAATCCAAATTTTGGCTCGTACGTGCCGCCACATCGCAATCTGGGCATAGCCTTCTTGAAGGCGTATCGCAACCTGTAATCCATTGGACTTTTTGGCAAGTTTCGTCTAAGCTGATTGGGCTTGTAGAGTACATCCCTAGCCATTTAATACGACACCATGCTCAGAAAAATAATCAACGCTATTCTCGGCGACCCAAATGAGAAAGAAATTCGATCAA
>CALREA010000043.1 GCA_943355055.1 Candidatus Peribacteria bacterium
CAAGATGCCATCAGAGATGCGGAGAAGATCGCAGGGGTTCATCCCGAGCAGATGGTGATCGGTATTGCCGGTGAGCTGGTGAAGGGTGCGACTATCACCACGAGCTATACTCGACGTGATCCGGATACGAAAATCGACCTGGGAGAGTTAAAAAATATTGTTCACAAAGTTCAGTGGAAGGCGTTTGAACAGGTGCGCTCGCAGTTATCCGAGGAGACGGGTTACAATGAAATTGATGTAAAATTGGTGAACGCGGCGATCGTGGATGTGCGTATTGATGGATATAAGGTGAGTAATCCTATTGGATTCCAGGGGAGAGAAGTGGTGATGTCGATTTTTAACGCCTTTGCGCCGTTGGTGCATTATGGAGCGCTGCAGACGATCGCAGCGGAGCTGGATATCGAGCTGCTTTCCGTGATCGCTGAGCCCTATGCTGTCAGTCGATGCTTGCGAGAGGAGGATGGCGGCGGAAATGTGAATGCGATTTTTATTGATGTGGGAGGTGGTACGACGGATGTCGCCCTGGTGCAGAATGGAAGAGTAGAAGGGACGAAAATGTTTACGTTAGGTGGGAGGACTTTTACGAAGCGACTTTCGCATAGTTTGAATATTTCGTATGAAGAGGCGGAGACGATTAAGCTAACCTACAGTGATGATAAGTTAGAAAAGCATTCTCAAAAAATTGTACGTGAGGCGATGAAGAGTGATTGTGATGTGTGGCTGAGCGGAATTATTTTGACGTTGAGCGAGTATGCTACGGAGAGTCTCCCTACAAAAATTTATCTGTGTGGGGGTGGCTCGAGATTGCCGGAAATTTTTGAGGTTTTGGATTCGCGTGAGTTGGTAAAAACCCTTCCCTTTGCGAAAAAACCGCAGGTGAGTTTTTTGAATCCGAAGATGGTAGCCAATATGTTCGATGAGACAAAAATGTTAAAAGAAATTCAAGACGTTACGCCGATGGCACTTGCCAATATGGCACTCGATTTCGCGGGTGAAGAACATATTCTCTCGACACTTTTGAAAAAAGTCGTTCGCTTGATGCAGATTTAGTCGCAGACGCTTGCACATATAATTTTTTACTATGACTGAGAAAAAAGAAATCAATAAGGAAAAAACCTCCGACTCGACGAAGACCGTGTCGTCGCGTAAGATTTTTTATTGTGATATTGATGATGAGGTGACGATGATTTTTGATCGAGTGAAAGGGACAAAACTGAAAGATGTCTATCTGGTGATTCCGAGGCAAGCGACGATGTTTCAGAGTCTGGTAAATTTAAAAATTCTCAAAAGAAAAGTAGAGGAAGCCGGAAAGAAGCTTCATATTATTACGGATGATGTGAATGGAGTTCACCTGACGCACCAGGCCGGTATTCCCGTTTATGAGCGACTGGAGACGCAGGGTGGGTATGTACCAAAACCCGAAGATGAGAAGATGCGAATTACTCCGCTGAAGGCGACGGTCAATGCCTTGGAGGATGAAACGCCGACTAGATTATCGGAGAAGAAGCTCTCGATTTCCGAGTTGTTGGGCCGTGGACGCAAGCGCAAAATCCCCTTTGTGACGAGTGCGCTTCATTTTATTACCTCGAAAGAGAAAAAAGAAAAAGATATGAAGTTCGTGGTCGTTTCCCCGAATAGGCAGGCACTTGTTGCTCTCGTTGCCATCAGTGTTCTCCTGGTATTAATCATTTTTTATATCGCTTTGCCCGGTTCGACCCTGTATCTCACCCCAAAATCCGATGTCATCGACCACTCGGTGAATCTGGTTTTTGCCGACTATGAATCGAACAAAGCGGAGCTGGATAATCACCCTCCCAAAGTTCTCGGTTCTCACAAAATTACCACTACGATTCGTCGAACGATCCTGCAGGGATCTACCGGAAAAATCTTCCAAGGACAGAACGCGCGAGGTCGTATCACCGTTTATAACACCCAGCCTAAGCCGTGGCCACTGATCCCCAATACCCGCTTCCAGACGAGCGAAGGTGTTGTTTTTCGTATCGGACAGTTTGTCACGGTTCCTCCGAATCGCGGTGGGGTAAACGGATCAATCGACGTGGATACAACCGCCGATGGATTTGATGCCTACAACCAACCTGTTGGCGACCGTGGCAATATCGCGCCGACGAAATTTTTCCTCCCGGGTCTTAATGCCGATAATCAGAAAAAGATTTTTGCCGAATCAAAGATCGCTTTTGTGGGTGGCTCTACGATTGTGAAGAAAAAGGTATCTCCGGAAGATGTAGCCGCTGCTACCAATAAACTCAAAAAGGAACTTGAAAATGGAATCGATACCGAACTGGATCGCGCCATTGGAGAGAAAAATAATGAACTGGCTGATCGTTCGAAATTCGCCCTCCTCAGAGGTAAACTCGCATACACGCTCTCAGAGCCACGAATCTCGATTCCTGGCGATGTGGTCGGGAAAGATATCGATCAGTTCGAGGCCGTGGGCGAGATGGAGGTGAGTGGTGTGTATTTCAACCTGCAAGAAGTTCTCACTATCATGAAAGCGGAGCTGAAGATTCGCAAGAGTCCGGATAAGCGCATCGTGAAGATTGACGAATCGACGATCACCTACCGTATTTTTGATGTTGATACGGCCGGTAAAAAAATAAAGGTCACGGCTACCCTGAAGGGTCTCGAGGAGTACGATATCAATCCTTCGAGAGAAAATGGCGAGCGACTGATTCAAAAAATCAAAGATCATATCGTTGGTCGCAAGACGCAAGATGCCAAGGAGTATATCCTAAGCCTTCCCGAAATCGCCACCGTTGAGATCAAAAACTGGCCTATCTGGGCCCCTACCGTTCCGGGAATTCCCGATAATATCAGCGTAGAGCTTGTTTCTTCTCCATAAATGTGGTATAGTTGACTGAAGAAATAACCTCACTTTACCTATGAAATTATCTGAAAATTCCGGATTCACATGGACGATCGCGTCTACGTTTGTCCTTGCGTTGATTATTAGTATGACGAGTTTAGTCGCTAACGCCGGCCCTCCACTCGCCAATCCACCCACGGGAAATGCTTCTCCTACATTTACGAATCTGGAGAGCACCAATGATATTATTGTCGGACAAAATGTCAAAGTCGGAGGCGACATCAGGCCAAAAACTGGAACGAGTTTCGCGTTGAATGCTGACAAGGTTAATTTCACGAAGGATATAGAGGTGGCGGGGGGTGGAATTGTTGGAAAAGTTTTGCAGGTCATTGGATCAATCAAGGGCGCTAATGGTAAACCTATATCACTCGATGGTGATGCGGAAGTGAGTGGCAAATTCAATATCAAAGGAGGATCGGGTGATGGTATCTTTATTGATAATGAGAAAATTACAAGGCCTGCCGGTGCCCTGAAGCTTGATGGCGCGGTTAATATAACCGGCGCTCTTAATGCACTGAGTGCCACTCTTGGCGCTATCGATACTGTGAGTTTGAATGCGTTCGGCCCGAATGGCATTCGTGCATCGTCCGAGGCTAATAGTTTTGGTGGTCTCTACATTACCAAATACTATAAAGATGGTACGCCGCCTAAGGACTTCGGTTGGCTGAGGTTTACTGAAAATCCTGACACCGTTGCCCTTGTCACGAAAAACGACAGTGGAAATATTAAGATACAGGGCGTTACCTATGAGCCTATTAAAAATAATATCTCTAAACTCTCCGGAGCCAATCTTGACCTGAATTTTGGATCAATCAGCACAAAGGCCGGAGCGGATGTAACGGTGAATGGTGCGCT
>CALREA010000044.1 GCA_943355055.1 Candidatus Peribacteria bacterium
CCCTTAACCAAAGTCTCCCGAAATCTCGTCTCCTCTCGATCAAGCTCCTTGTGAATTCGATCGCGATTCGCGAGGAGTTCCGGATAGGCATCTTGGTAGATATCGATATAGGTATCAGCAACAAGCGCGGTGAAATTTTCCTGAATTCCCAACTGTGTTCCGCATCTCACGGCTCGACGGATTAATCGTCGGAGAATATATCCCTGATCGGTATTTGAGGGAGCAAGCCCGGCAGGATCACCAATCATAAAGGTCGCGGCGCGGAGATGGTCCAGGATGACGCGATAAGCCCGAGTGCGCTGTTCGTCGCTATGCAAACGTTCGATGCTCGGGCCATGATGTTTTGCCTCTTCAACTTGTTGCTCGATCGTCGCACGAGCTCCCGCAAAAATCTCCGTCTCATAAATACTTGATTTCCCTTGCAAGATTCCCGCCACGCGCTCAAGTCCCAGTCCCGTATCCACGTTTTGCTGCTTCAGCGGCTCGAATTTACCGTCAGCTGTTTTTTGATACTGCATAAAAACATCGTTCCAAATCTCCACGAATCTTCCGCAGTCACAGTTCGGATGGCACCTCTCGCCGAACTTTATGTCATGGTGCAAATCGGGACGTACGAGGTAAAACATTTCTGTGTCAGGTCCGCACGGCCCCGTCTGCCCCGCAGGTCCCCACCAGTTTTTCTTTTTCTCGTAGGCGAATATGCGGCAGCCGTCCGCCTCCTGCGTCGGCTCATCCTCGCCGGGAATACCCTCAGTTATATTCATATTTGCCTTCGCGAATTGCGTTTTCCAATGGCCAATGGATTCCTCATCTTTCGGCGCGTCAGCATCACCTCGAAAAACCGTCACGCACAAGCGCCTCGGATCAAGCCCCAGTCCTAACTGCTCCTGAGAACCGGTCAGAAACTCATAGCTCATTTCAATCGCTTCTTTTTTGAAATAATCCCCCAGCGACCAGTTGCCCATCATTTCAAAAAACGTACAGTGCGAAGAGTCGCCCACCTCGTCAATATCATCGGTACGAATACATTTTTGCGCGTCTACAAGCCGTGTACCGCTCGGATGCGGCTCACCCATCAGGTAGGGCACCAACGGATGCATACCCGCCGTGGTGAACAACACCGTAGGGTCATTTTCCGGAATGACAGAGCTGCTGCGAATCGGCGCGTGTCCGAATCGTGTCACGAAAAAGTCAATATATCGCTGACGGAGCTGGTTGGCGGTGAGAGGAGTCATGAGATGAGTCAAAATAAGACGTGTACAAAAAGGATAATAAGCCCTCACACTGTAATGACTTTGTGTGGCTATGGCAAGATTCTGTGTCAAAATTTTGTCATAATTTCATAAGAATTTTGTCATAAAAATGTCAGCAATAGGTAAGTTGCCTTCCAGAGGATAGTATGTCATTTCGGCTTAAATAAGCGACAAAATAGGTTTATGTCACTTGCATAACGGCCGAAATTCTATATACTAGATTCATAGGCGGTATCTCGTCCGCACACATTCCGAAAATTCCCGCATCAATGCTCGGGTCGACGACGTATTTCATAACGTATCGACCCATGTTTGAATATCCAAAACAGGTAAAAAATTCCGCCACCACGCCAATCAGACGAGCACCGATTTCGACAGACCCCGAAGACCTCACCGCCCGTGAGCTCTATGATCAGTGTCGCACGATTGGCTCACTAGCACTAAAATCCCGTCGTCAGTTCATCGGACTTCTCCCGCTCGTCGAGCGTCGCCAGGCCTACCGTGGCCGTGGGCTCTACTCAACATACGATTTTGCGGCAATGCTCGGCGGCATCAGTCGCAACATCGTGACCGAGGTATTGAGGCTTGATGCTCAGCTGCGGGAGTTTCCTTTAGTGCGAAAATTGCTGTACGAGGGGAGGATTGGTTGGTCAAAAATTAGAATGGTTACAAGCTGGTTGACGGTAGAAAATCAGGAAGAGTGGATAGGGAAGTTGGAGAATTTATCAAATCAGGCACTTACAGTATATTTGCGTGATTTTACTATTCAGCAATATCGCGAATCGCAAAGATCGATTATTGATGTTACGGAAACGGCGGGCGAGTTGACAATGAAAAATTCAATATCATTATCATCTTCGTTCAAAGAAACAGATGAAAATAAAGCTGGAAATTTCGGCGCCGAAATTATTGAATACAACAGAGAAGTAATGAATAGTCAAATTTCGGGAATTTCTGCAACTCAAAATTCGGCGCCAGGTGAAATTTTTACGACGGATTCCACAAGCACCGCAGGATATCCATTGCCGACAAAATTCGACTCCCTCGCCTATGAACGCGAGACATTTTCTTTCTCGCTGAATCGGCAAATTGCGGCAAGAATGCGACTTTTTCGTCAGAAATTAGAAAAAGAGAGAAAGGAATTAATCACGTGGGAGGAGGTAATGGTGGAGTTTTTGAAAAAGATGGAAAATGCGGACGCGAAACCAATCGCGAAAGTATCAACCATGGCACAGCCAACGACGCAACGGCCAATAATCTCCACGGATCAGGAAGGTACGGATCAGGAAGGTGACGATTCAGCCATGGCGTCTCGCCACATTCCGATGGCAGTACGCCGCGAAGTGTTAAGGCAATACAACGGTCTTTGCGCCTTCCGGGATTGTAACAAGCCCGCCGAAATATTCCATCATACCAGGCGTTTCAGCCTCACGAACAATCTCCCCGCGGCACAAGCGCATGACCCGAACTTCATCAAGCCGCTCTGCAAGCCACACGAACGGGTTATTCACAACTCACTCATCGCCAACGAAGAAATCGATCCGGCAGACTGGAAGTTGCTCGCCAACCCCGACACGAACGCAAAAAAATATATAGTAGATCAGATGGTAATTGGCTATAGAAAGCCAAAATAAGAGAAACGATATCCCAAGAAAACTCCTGGTTTAGCCGAGAAGATGAGGTTGACGCACGCATAAAAAAGAAGTAAAATACACGACCTTATAAAGAATACCTATGAAAAACACGCTCAACTGCTACAGGCCTCCCGGCGAACGGTCTCGTAACGCTCGGATCTATCCTGAAGTACGGGCGGCATTGATATCAATGGAGGCAGGAATGGGTGCGGCATTTGGATTTTTGGGTTATGATGCGGCGAAGATAGTTGAGCTCGAAATGAGTAGTAACAAAACGGTCAATAAAATTATGAATACGGTGCAGCATCTGGTCGGCAACATTTACGACAGTAATGAGCAGGTGATGATAGTGGGATTAGAGGCGGCGGCGGTTGTGCAGGGCGCGATAGTCGGGGTATTGATCTGGAGATTGTATTATAATGCGCATCTCAAAAAGATAGTGAGCGTAGAGATGCACAATGAGTAAAAAGGCTTACAAAAGGCAAACATATGTGGTACGCTAGCCCGCGCCGCTAAAATCATATTTGCGTGCTACTCTAACCACGACATCAATCACCATTTCTCTATGCTCACCCTCTCGCAACTCACCGATTTCTGTAAAAAACATGACATTCCACAATTCCGTGCGAAGCAGATTGCGCATGCCATATACCAGGAAGGGGTGGAGACATTTAATGAGATGACGACGTTACCGAAATCGCTGAAAAAACTTCTGACGGATCATTTGCAAATTTCTACCGTTGTGCCG